>JAVCCW010000007.1 GCA_030765235.1 Candidatus Gorgyraea atricola
AGAAGGTCTTGCCGTTTGAGTGTGCTGCGTCAGTGGCTGTAAACTCACCGTTTTGTATGTGCTGGATGGTGGTGGTGGATGTCTGGTTACCGAATAAGTCAGTGACGTCTGCGGTGGAAGTGGTTTTAACAGTTTGAATGAGATAGGCCTTCTTGCCGTTTTTCTCATGCCAGCCATAGGTGTATTCGGTTATGACTGTATTATGGACTATGGCTCCGAAGAGATCCATTGAGTCGTAGGTTACAGTCATCTTGTCTATAAAGAAGCGGCCGTTTTTGAAGTGTGATGCGTTTATAGTGGCAGAGTGATTCGAGATCTTGCTGCCAAACATGTCCACTGCAGCAAGGCCATCTGGCCCGGTCTGAGTCTGGGTATAGGATATAATATCTATGCCACCCCAGAATGTCTTGTCTGCTGAGTGGACTGCATCTAGATCTGCAACAAAAGCTCCATTCTGGATCTCCTGAATGGTGGTAGTGATTGTCTGGTTGCCGAATAAGTCTTCGCCTGTAGCAATAGTGGTGGTCTTTACGCTTATATTAAGGTAGGCCTTTTTGTCATTGTCTGGATTAGTGTACCAGCCGTAGGTGGTTTCACTAACAACATTCGTGTGGACTATGCCACCAAAGAGATCCTGTGTATCATATGTAACTACAGTCTTATCTACGAAGAGTCTGCCATTTTTGAAGTGATATTCTTCGAGTGTAGAAGTGTAGTTTGTGATTTCACTGCCAAACATATCTACTGCAGTAAGTCCGTCTGGTCCAGTTTGAGTCTGGGTATAGGATATTATATCTATGCCGCCCCAGAATTTTTTACCTACTGAGTGGATGGCTTCGTCATCTGCAACAAAGGCTCCGTTCTGGATTTCCTGAATGGTGGTGGTGATTGTCTGGTTGCCGAATAAGTCTTCGCCTGTGGCAATAGTGGTGGTCTTTACGCTTATATTAAGGTATGCAAAATGTGACTTCAGCATCAAACGCAATTCTTCTTTCGTAACTAATTGCGCTGCTTTTCCAGGAAGATTGATCAAAAGCGTCTCGTTATCTCCAAGACCTTCATATAATTCTAAAAGCAGGTCCTCTACCTTATCCATATAAGCAGTCTCATCTGACCAGCCATACTTCGCAGCTATCTCATCTGGGTCCAGGTCATTTAGTATCATGAGCTCATCTATGTCATGAGGTATTTCCTCATACCAGCCATAGGTAGTCTCTGATGTGACACTATTATGGACTATGCCGCCAAAGAGATCCTGTGTATCATATGTAACTACAGTCTTATCTACGAAGAGTCTGCCATTTTTGAAGTGATATTCTTCGAGTGTAGAAGTGTAGTTTGTGATTTCACTACCAAACATGTCCACTGCAGGAAGGCCATCTGATCCAGTCTGGGTCTGGGTATAGGATATTATATCTATGCCGCCCCAGAATTTTTGACCTACTGAGTGGATGGCTTCGTCATCTGCAACAAAGGCTCCGTTCTGGATTTCCTGAATGGTGGTGGTGATTGTCTGGTTGCCGAATAAGTCTTCGCCTGTAGCAATAGTGGTGGTCTTAAAAGAGCTTATCAGATAACCAAGACGCGAAGGAGTATCTTCGTGGAGTTCTGCAATATTAATAGTCTCTACTTCTTGATAAACTTCTGCGCCAAATAAATCAATGCTGTTTGACTTTGTAATTACCCTTGTTGCAACAGGAACACCATACTCGCATACATATTCTTCATTGATAGTCTCAGAGGTAACACTGCTGCCAAACATGTCAACACTCTCAGTAACAAGGGACTGCAGCTCTGTAGCATTAATCACGCCCCAGATATCCAGACCATCAGGTGCAGTTGTTATTCCATATTCATTCTTTGATATCTGCGGAGTAACAATCGTGACAGAATTACCAAATATATCTTCTCTATCACTTGTTGAAGTAACCTCTGCTGTATCTGCTAAATATGCAAACTTGCCTTGGCCATCTGATTGCAGAGCGTATGCATTGTTTGTGACAGTCCTGGAAGCATATGAAGAGCCATATAAATCTATGCCCTCTGTCTCAGATATAGTCTCTACCCCAACCTGTTTTCCATAATGATTATCTCCTGCCTCAAATGTAGTGGTGCTCGTGGTTGTAAATTTATTGCCGAACGTATCAATACCTTCTGTGATCATAGGGCTTGTCTCTACAGCACTGACTATTCCCCAGTAAGAAACCTCCTCATTTGTACGCGGATCAATGAAATCACATAATCCATAATTCGCAGTAACTTCCTGGGACTGGACTGAATATCTGGCATTTCCAAAAAGGTCTTCTCCTGAAGAAGAAGTCACTGTCGCGGTTTCTGTTGCAAGATACGCTGTTCTTCCATCCTTGCCAGTGACCTCTGAATAGCTATATGTAACTATGGAATTTGTTTCGCTTGGATTGCCAAATAAATCAAAACTACCACCTAAATAACTCGAATTTGCTGTATCAACCAGCGGCTGGCCCTTATCAACTGTATACGTATTGTCAGTATGAGTCTTGTAGGTATTGCCAAATATATCACGACCTGTTGCATCGTTATAGCCAGTTGCGCCTACGAGAGCTGTTTCTGCTTCTCTTCCAGTATCAGGATCAGCGTAAAGACCATACTCATATTTCATATAAGAAGAGCTGTTCGAGGTAATACCCATGAACGTCTCATCTGTCCTTGTCGTATTAGCATAATCTACCCTTGGCTGGCCATTTACAAGAGTGTAGTGATTTATAGCAGTGGCTGTATAAGTGCTTCCGAATATGTCCTGGCCCTCTGTCGTAGACTCTCCTTCAACATGCTTAAAGAGCCCTATCTTTATCCATTCAGTGTCCTCATCAAGATATTTTTCCTTAATAGTTCCGTCTTCATTTAAATATTCATCAGGGATCTCATCTATGGTCTCTGTGCCATACGTGTAATCATAGCTTACTGTACCATTTGCATGGATTATGGTCCCATCAAACGCAGTAGAGTCACTGACAGTTGAAGAGAGCATGACCTTTGCCTCTCCGCCTATAATCTCGTATGTATTCACTGTAGCGCTTGCTAAAGGATTTCCAAAAACATCCTCTCCCAGCGTAAGATTTGCCGCTGAGATGTTTATGGCATCATCTGTGCCATCTCCATCTGTATCGACGGATGTAAGGTAGTCAATGAAATCCCCATCACTGATCCATGTCATTATCAAATCTAAATCATTTTCATCAAGCTGCCCTTCATCCAAGCTAAACTTATCAAAACCAATTGTTCCATTACAATCCGCACCTATCACAACACCTGTATTATCATAGATATAATGGATCATGCCTATGGATGTGTTTATGGACCCATCGAGATTCTTAGAAGTAGTAAGCGAGATTGAATATATAACCTTTGCCTCGCCTGCTATCACCTCATATATATCTGTGCGCCTGGTAATAGAAAGATTTCCAAAGATATCCTCTGCCCAGCTAATGCCGCCACCCTTAGCGCCGATAACCTGGCCAACATTATTGTATTCATAACTAACCCATGAATCTGCTCTTACAAATGAGCCGTCTAGAGAAAATGAGGAAATGCTTGTCCAGTGCTTTGAGCCTTCATCCCATTCTGGGGCTGGAGGAGGTGGCGGAAGGAAAGGTTCTGACGGTGGCGGAAGGAGTTCTCCTGAAAGCATGATAGGGGGTTTCAGCGGAAGTGATTCTTTTTCAGGAGGGCCCCTTCTTGAAAGGACAAATCCCTGAAAATCTTCTCTGAATTCATCTATGTCAACTTTGTATAGATTTCCATCAGACTCGAGTAAATAAACAATGTCATTTTGGATCTTTGTTATAACAACTGCATGGTCCCCTCCTACCTCAGCAATTACAGGCCCCTCCATCCTTTTAAGCTCACTAATGGTAACATTGTAAAGCCCAAGATCTACGCCCTTAGTAAATGCGACTTTGTGCAAGCTGTAGAAAGAGGTGTATAATATAGGCGTCTGGCCTGGTTTAATAATTCCAGCAGCCAGGTCGCTCAAGATAGTTTCAACTGCAAGGTCCTCTAAAGAGGTCTTTATGTCAAATTTTGCTAAAACATTGTAAAGCGCTTTGGATGCACAGTTAACTACATAGGCGCCCATCCTTCTCAGCCAATCAGTAATCTTTCTCAAGCCCCCTGCATTTTCAATAAAATTATTCACACCAGGGCCAAGGAACTTCTGCTTGAACTCCAATTCCTTTACAACGCGATCCACAATGCGGCTTGCCATCTCAACAGAAATAGTTGGCAATAAACTATCAGCAAGCGCCGAGCTCCCGACCATCATCGGCATATCAGCTCCAGCAACCATAGGCAGTCCTGGTGCCAATGCATAGCCTGTCCAGTCTTTTATAAAATCATCGATCGATACTTCATAGAGTTTATCATCAGTATCAATATAATAGACATTGCCATTTTCTACCTTTGTCACAACCACTGCATGGTCCCAGCTAACATGCGCTATTACCGGCGAGGTGATTGTACTGAGCTCATTCTTGGTCCATTTGAAGAGGCCAAGATTTAAACCTTTAGAAAAAGCTATTTCCTGCAATGCATAGAAGGATGTGTATAGAATAGAGGATGAGCCTGGCTTTATAGTGCCATTTATAAGATCGACTAATATAGTATCGATCGCTATCTTCTCAAGTGTAGTTCTTACACCTTTTGCCTTAAAGATCCTGTAGAGTGACATGGAAGCGCAGTTCACCACTAAGTCACCCATGTTCTTAAGCCAGTTAACTATATCTGTGATCTTGTCCTTTGCAGCCTGGAAAGTCAGGTTTAGATTTCTTGCGAACTGCGATATATTTGCAAGCAGTCCCTGTTCAACTCCTTGAACCACTTGCGTAGTATCAACACTAACACCTTCTAAAGTAGCTACTGGCGCGCCAATTCCCCATGGTGCTGGCGCTGCAGCAGTTGGAGATGGAACATCTGGCACACCGCCTCCCATAATAAGACTGCCTCCTGGATCATTATTGCCATCGTACGAGACAATTTTATAATGATAATAGTCTCCAGGGATAAGACCATTATGTTCATAAGTAAGTGTGTCCCCTATAGATAAATTACTCGTTCCAGTCTCAGTATGTTCTAACACCCAACGCGAATCATCCTCTGTAGGATTTATAGAATCATTGGGATCATGAATGAAATACACTTCATATTTGTGCGCATTAGCAACGTGTTTCCAATGTATTGTAAGCTTCTGCACATCTGATGTAATGCCGTCAGGATCAGAGGTTGGTGCGTCTGTACCTTGATATTTAACGCTATTTGTACCAATAGGAGAATCATTAACCTCAGTATCTTCGCCATCAAGATTTACTGCAACTATTTTGTAATAATAGCTTGAACCTACATTGACATCTGTATCTTTATAATTTCGACTTGTTAAATTATTGGCTATTCTATTATATGTTCCACTTTTTCTTGTAGACCTGTAAACTTCGAAACGATCCTGGCTATTTCCAGAATAGTCCCAAGTAATATATAACTCTCCTGGTTCAGAATTTGAACACTTTACGTTTTTAGGAGTCTCTGGGGGCTCCCAGAAACAATGCGCACTAACTTGGGCACTTAGTTTCTCGTTTCCATCTTTGGACGCCTTTATTTGGTAATTATATGTACTGCCTCTTACAGCTGTTTTATCTAGGAATGTTTTATGATAATTCTTTGCAGGATCAGACTCAATAGTGCCAGATAATGACTGCCAGCTGCCAGAGCCTGTTTGTCGCTCGACAACCATATCGTCACCTGGATCCCCATAATAATCCCACTCTAATCTAATCTGTCCATATACGAACTCTGGATCATCTTTATTATTGGGATTATTAGTAAACGCGGAATCCATCACGCCGATGGGAGAGAAGTTTGCATAATAAGGAGCGGAAGAAGTATTAGTGGGGAAAAGATTTCCCAAATTCGATGTTGGCAGTCCAGCAATAGAGGGATTGCTTTGAAGAGAAGCCCAATCAATTGTCTGATTGATACGGAAATCAGGGCCAGCGTCCATATTATAGCTTATTCGAATTACTTCTGGAAAATATCCTTTAAAAACTGTGGGGGCATCTGTACTGCCAATTGTGATCTCTTGATATTTAAATGTCCCTGATGTTATTTCACCCCCTAGGGTATAATTTCGGATTACGCGAGGTTCAAAAAGATCTCCGCCCCTGTTTATTAATCCTATCTCTTCAGTATAATATATCAATGTCGGTGCGCCATCGAGAAGCGGATTTGCAGTAGTCTGCTCATCCTGCAATTGAGTAATTATATCGCTAACATTGTTCATCACCGATCTTGAACCAGGAGTATTATCAATAGTAAAATCAAAATCAGCTATCTGCTGAGTAATAGCTGGATTATCATTATCTGTCCTTGTCAATGTAACGTGCGCCAATATATCATAATTTGCCTGCCTTGTAAGTGTAATTGTTGCAGTAACATCTGCCTCCGATAAACCTGTAGATGTAAAATAGTTTCCAGCTGAAGCCCCCACTACAGTTGGTAAACAATCAGGTATCAAATTAATTTGCACAGATTCCCCTACGCCAGGTGTAGGTGTGTCTAATGCCTGGTAAACCCAATCTTTGTCAAGGTCTATTGCAATAGAATAATTGGCTCCTGGCGAACCTTTCAGGCCACCATTTGCTTCACTCTTTTCCGTGATATCAAAAGTGAGTTCTTTCCATAAGCCAAAAACCCCGTCCTCTGTCCATGTAGCAGTAACGCCTTCCAGATATGGCGCATCAGTTAAGGTTAGAGATTCTGGTGTTTCTACTGGTATATCTGGCGGCGGAGCAAGTGGATCAAACATAAAACCATTTGGATAAACATACATGTTTCTCGTAGTAAAGTCTCCTCCGATTGTGCGTAAAATATCTATAACTTGCGATACAGCACCATTCTTTGCCCATCTCGCGCCTTTAATGATATACTGATTTCCTGCAGCACCAGTTCTTTGTACTGTAGCATAAATGTAGGATAGGTCTGGTGTATAAGTAGGATTTCCATCTGCGTCTTTGCCTATGTTTCTTTCCTGGCTTAATGCCTCATAAGTTGCTGAGTCTACGCCTCTAACAGGAGGCTCTGCATTAAATCGACGTTTTGCTGTAATAATGACCTCACTCTTTCCAGTGCTCCAGTTGTGTACAGTTATGTCTCCCGAATTCTTATCTACATCTATTTCACTTCTGCCATCTGAGTTCCAGGTATGGTATGTAATTTCTGTTGGATTGGTTTTTGTGTCCTTCCAAAGCTCCCAACCACCATCCTCAAATTCCATCTTCATCCAAGTATAAGCATCGTTATGTTCAAAGTTATAAGCACCTCTTATTGCCTGCGCTTCTTGAGTCTCAAGCACCTGGGCACCTGGTATTGCTTGAGATGTAAGCACATTGCCATCCCATTTATAGCTGAATTCAGTTATGTCTTCTGTTTTCTCAACACCATTGTCAAGATAGGTAACGTGTGTATCTGTTGCGCTCTGGATTATAACGAAGTGATCTTGTCCCAAGCGCGCTATAACTGGCTGAGAGATCCCTTTTAGTTGGTCAATGTTAATGTGCACACCCTGAAGCAAGATGTCCTGTTTTTCAGCTGCCTTCATCATTGCATAGAATGAAAGCTCTAACTCTCCTTTGGCATTCTCAGGGGTTATTACACCAGTAAGCACGTCTGTCAATATTGCATCCCTTGCGATATGTTCTTCTTGAACCTCTGCTCCTCCTACCTGTAATATATTTTTAAGCGCTCTTACTGCGCAGTTTATTACATTAGTAGAAGACTTCCATAGCCAGATCATTACTGTCTGGACCTGTTCTTTCGCGAGAGTTACTATTGACTTACGCTCTATCTTTAGCTCTTCAGCTATCTGGGCTATCTCTTCCTCTCTTCCTGAAGCCTGGGCTTTAGATATATCAAGCATGGTCTCTTCTAGATCTGCCAGCATTGTGCCAAGGCCTTCAAATGGATTTGGGATATTAGGTTCTGTCTGAGTGGATTTTAATCTTGGTTGGCCATTTATGATCTCGTACTCATTTACTGTGTGGGTGGAGAACATTTCTCCAAAAAGATTTATGCCTGTTGTATCTGTATATCCCCTGGCGCCTTCTCCTGTGTAATTACCCATCTCATCATAGATATATTCTACGTGACTAGTGCTTGTGGTCTCTGTGCCAAATATGGTCTCGCTCACGCTCTCAGTATCAGATGAAACCCTTCTTGGCTGACCGCCGATTACATCATATTCACTTATTGTCTGACTCTCATATGTTGAGCCAAAAACATCCTCGCCTGTAGTGGTGCTTATCTCGCTTGCATCCACTATCATATTATTCTCGTCATATACATAATCAAAGCGCGTACTAGTATGCGAGGTAGACGTATCGGCATTTACCTGCTCTATCTCAGTGGTGGTATACACGATCTTTAACTGGCCATTTAATATTTCAAAGTGCTGGGTCGTGGTGCCCTCATAGCTATTCATGGCTGTGCCATTGACATCTACTGCGCCACCGCTTATAGTAGTTACTCCGCTTGCGCCTATCAGGCTACCACTAGAATCATAGGAATAAGTAAGTGTATTTTCACTTACTGAACTTGTGCCGTCTCTATTCATCTGTTTATCAATCGAATGAGACTCGAGCATGTGGCCTCTTTCAAATTTTCCATCCCAGTCAGTAAGAGTGATGTTACCGTATCCATCCATGGTCTCCTGATGATACCCTGTAAGATGATCACCTTCATACGTAGGACTTGACCACTGGGTGGTAGAAAGGATACTGCCTGTTGCGTCCTTTACTATTTCAGTATAAGAGGTTGCTCTTTTCTGGGAATCATATGAGTCACGGGTCGTTGACCAATCCCTTACCATGGTTGTTCCATAAGCATCTGTTATAATCTCTGTGTAGCCAAGTAGATATTTCCCAGCAGAAGTATTAGAACCTGCCCACCAAACAGAATCATCAGAATACCTGCCATTGCGCCACTGGATCTGCGTTGTATTGCCTAGAGAATCAGCTATATCTGCATCATATGAGGTCATAAGCCTTCGGCCGTCATATGTCATGTTATAAGTATTTTTAATCGAACGCTGGCCTAGCGTATCATAGACAGATTCATTGAGGATCCTAGAAGGCAAGCCATCTTTGTAATAGATCTTTGAGCCATCTTTATTGAGCGTGTAGCTAAATTCACTCGATGCTGCAGCTGATTCAAATGTCTCTCCGCGCGCCTTCATCACCTGCTGATTGATGCGCTGCGCCTCCTGCGCCTTTTCTGAGCTATCCATGTATAGCCCCTTATTTACGTTATATAGATTAACATCTCTCTGGCGTCTATCCTCTTCTATCTGCTGCTGCCTGCGCATAAACTCTTCTTGGCGCTTTATCATATTCTTCACAGACTCTAAACGCTGAAAGCCAGATCGTTCGCCGTATTTCTTTCTGGGAACTAACTGGCTTCTAAAAGTTATCTCTGTTTCTTCGGGTAGTTCTTCTTTGTGGTCTTTCTTGAGGATGGATTTTGAAATGAAATTGCCTATTCTGGGAATTATTCCAGGGGCTCCTGCGGATGGAGATGTAGTGACAGCTATGGGTGAGAAATCCATAGCCCAAGCTACATCATATGCGAGAAAAGCAATCACTACAGTAATAGCGATTACCTTTACCCATTTTTTACTTTGCCAGTCTAACATCGGCCTTGCCCCCTTCAAAAAAATAGCCGAGCTGTCTGTTCTATCTTTTCTCCCTTCGGCAACTCGGCTATCCTTGTCAGGATCCTTGGTTTTGCGCCCCATGATTACTCATGGTTTGCTATTATCGGAGAGGCTTAAAATCAACTTCAAATTCTTTTTAAATATGCTTAATTGACTCTAAAAAATATTACCCTGTTTTATTTAAGGTTTTGTTCGCTATCCTTCTTCTATATATAGTATATATTACACAGAAGGCAAAGTCAAGGGTAAACTTTTCAAACTTTTTTTAAAAGGTGAGTGTTTTACCTTTCTTGGGCAAAAAATCAGCAAGAAAACGTTTTAATGACTTAAAATTGCATTTAAGCGTTGGACCTTTGTTAACCTTTGTTAACTTTGCTATGTATGTCGAGAAGAAGCGCTATCATCTCAGAAGCAGTATAGAAAATGAAAAAGTATACAACGCCAAGTAATAGGCCGATAAAACCTGTTGATCTTGGGGCATCAGGGGTTCCACCACCTACGAATATCACTATTGCAGAGATAGCTCCGACTGCAACAGAAACCCATGATAATACCTTAAAAATGGTAGAGCTAAGCTTTAGAAACTTACACGGTGTCATCATTTACTCCTCCTCTCAGTTATAACCTGTTATATTTCAATGTGTTATACAATTTATGATACGGTTATGATACGGTTCCTTCTTCTATACCACATGTATGGCTTGCCATCCGAAGCATGCTTCGAAGAATAGCCCCATTTGAGCGTAGGATGGTAGCCCCAACCGGATTTGAACCGGTGTCTTCAGATCGAGAATCTGACGTCCTAGACCGAGCTAGACGATGGGGCCCAAAGTCTCGTCCAAGGTCCAGCCTTAGACATTTCAAAGAACATCTACTGTCTGACGATTTAAATCCGACCTACGAGGTCAGACAGGTAACTTATAAGTGTATAAATTTTACCAAAGATTATAAAAAAGTCAAGTTTTTTTACACTATATAGTAAAAGGTATTGACACTTCTCATCTTATTAGGTATTATTTGAACAATGGCTACTATATTGGGCACTGGGATAAGTACTAAGCTTGATTCCCTTGCAGCAGGAAAAGAGGCTGCTCAGATTGCCCATTACAGAATAGGAAAACGAAACGCAAATATAGCAATCGTCTTTATCTCTACGATCTTTGACCAGGAGTTAGCTATAAAGGGTATCCGTTCTGTAATAAGAGAGGTACCACTCATTGGATGCAGTTCTGCAGGAAGCATAGCAAGTTCCGGGATATCCAGAGGCTCAGTATCTGTGTCTCTTATAGGGTCTGAGGTAATCAGCTTTTCCCTTGGAATAGCAAAAGGTGTCTCAAGAAATGCCCGTTCAGCAGGCCATGAAGTCGCTAAACAAGCTCTTTCAAGATCAATTAGATCTAAGACCACTAAAAGTCTTATGATATTTTCTGACAGTCTTTCAGGAAACAGCGCAGATATACTAAGAGGCGCCCAGGAGATGATGGGTACCAGCTTTCCCGTAATAGGCGGTGGCGCTGCGGATGAGCTATGCTTCCAGAAAACATATCAATATATAAATAATAATATTTACACAAATTCTGTCGCAGGACTTCTCTTTAGCGGAGACATAAATATAGGGGTTGGAAAGGCTCATGGCTGGCAGCCTGTTGGAAAACCGCACAGAATAACAAGAGCCAGTTCCAATATTCTAAAAGAGATCGACAGAAGGCCAGCTATTGAGCTCTACGAAGAATATCTTGGAAAATCATTCGAAGAATTAAAGGAATTAGGCCTTGGTAAGCTGGGCGTCAGTTATCCCGTTGGCATAAGACTGAAGGAAAAAAACGAATATCTTGTAAGATCTCCTCTAAAAGCAGAAGATAACGGAAGTCTTGTTTTAAACGCGGAGCTGCCTGAAGGAGAAGATATCAATCTCATGATAGGCGATAAAAATATGGCGCTTGAGGCAGTCAGAAGGGCCTGCATGGAAGCAATGGAAAACATTCAAAACCGCAATATAAAATTTATAACATGCTTCAGCAATATAGGGCGCTACCAGCTCCTGAGAGAAAACTCCATCAAAGAAATAGAGATAATAAAAGAGATCTTTGGCGAAAACATACCCATATTGGGATTTTATAGCTATGGCGAATATGCCTCTGACTTTCAAAATCAGGCAATATCCATAGCTGCATTTTCGGAATAACAGTTATGAATATATACTATTCTTTTATATTAATTCTGGTCGGAACCATTGCTATTATAATATGTTACTCTGAAAGAAAAAGACGCATATACTCTGAAAGGAAAAATAGATACCTGCAGAACATAATCAACCAGCTCGATGAGCAGGCAAAGATGATCATAAAAACAGACTTGGCGCTGAACAAGGTCCAAGAAGAATTGGATAAAAAAATAATAGGGCTTTATACGCTTCATGAGCTTGGGAAAAAAATAAATTCCACGCTCAATATAGAAGATCTATTTGCCCTTATAAAGCCTGCCCTGGTGTCTAAGCTTGGTTATTCGAACGCCCTTATCGTGTTAAAAGATAAGTATTCAGGAAAAATAAGCGTAAAAAGTGCCATAGGATATTCTGACAATGAGATCAAAAAAATAGAAACGCGGCTTAATAAAGGAGACTTTGCTTCTCCGCTCTTAAGGAAAAGTAAATTTCTTCTAGTAAACACTGATATGAAAAAGATAGAACATGAGGATATCTTTTCAGACATATTCAAGACTGACTCATTCCTGACAGCCCCTATTGTGGCAAGGAACTTAGCTGTAGGATTTATACTAATGGGCAATCCATCCAACTATGCCAAACTTACAGAAGGCGATGTAGAGCTTTTATCTGTATTAACCAGTCAGATAGGAACAGCTATTGAAAACACAAGTCTTTACACAGAGCTCTTTGACTCACATCAGGACTTGGAAAGGCGCGTAAAGGAAAGAACTCAGGAACTTGACAGGCTTAATGAAGAGCTCCAAAGACTCAATAAGATGAAATCCGACTTTGTATCAGCGGTTTCGCATGAGCTCAGGACACCTCTTACCTCTATAAAAGGTTACGCCTCTATACTCATGACAGGGAAATTGGGTGAGGTCGCGCCTGCCCAGAAAGAACGCCTCCAAAAAATAGATAAGCATTCAAATAGCCTCACGCGGCTCGTCAATAATCTTTTAGATATAGCAAGGATAGAATCAGGCAGGATGCAAATGGACACAAGAGAGATCTCTGTAAAGGAAACGCTGGATTCTGTCATGGATATTATTGCGCCCCAAGCTAAGGAAAAAAATATAACACTAAAAATAAATGTAAAAATAAAACCGGATAGAATAAAAGCTGACCCTACCCAACTGGAAAGAGTATTTATAAATCTTCTAGGCAATGCTGTAAAATTCACTCCTGAAAAGGGAAAAATAACCATATCATGCCATGATAAGAAGGATCTTGTAGAATTCAGCATAGAAGATACTGGCATGGGCATTCCAAAGGAAGATGTCGAAAAGGTATTTGAAGAATTTTTCAGGTCAGATAATGCGCTGGGTCAAAAAGTAAAAGGCACAGGCCTGGGCCTATCCCTTGTTAAAAAAATCATAGAGGCACATAAGGGCAGGATACGAGTAGAGAGTGAATTAGAAAAGGGCACAAAATTTACATTTAGCATACCAAAATAATAAAGATAAGGAGTCTCTAAATGTCAGCAAAAAAAATATTAATAGTAGATGATGATTTAGATATACTGGATGTTTTAAGAATAACTCTTGAGGCTGAGGACTATGAAGTAATAGAAGGTCATGATGGCGAGGAGGCGCTGGATATTATTAAAAAACAGGCGCCTGATCTACTGATAATAGACTTTAAGATGCCGAAGATGTGCGGGGATAAAGTCTGCAGTATCATAAAACAGGATATCCTGGCCCAGCACATGCCTATTATAATGCTTACAGGTAAAGGTGAGGTCACTGATAAAGTACATGGCATAAATGCAGGCGCGGACGACTATATGGTAAAACCCTTCGAGCCGCAGGAACTGGTAGCGCGCGTCAAAATGGTGCTCCGCAGAAGCGCCAGGGATCTGGATGCCAATCCTCTGACCAAACTCCCAGGTAATGTCTCCATACTTAACGAGATACAGGGACGCATAGATAAAAAAGAGGCATTCGCGATCTGTTACGTAGATCTTGACAAATTCAAGGCGTTTAATGACAAATATGGATTCGGAAGAGGTGATGAGGTAATAAAAAATACCGGGAAGATCCTGATAAACTCTGTGCAGGAAAAAGGCACGTCTCTAGACTTTATAGGCCATATAGGCGGCGATGACTTCGTAGTAGTAACAATGCCTGAGAAAATAGACGCGTTATGTAAAAATATTATAGGAAAATTCGATCTCATGATCCCAAAATTATACAGTAAAGAGGATAAAGAAAAGGGTTATGTGGTAGCAAAAGACAGGCAGGGCGAGGTAAAAAAGATGCCTCTTATATCTATCTCAATCGGGGTAGTGAATAATAAAAAGAAGAAGATAAAACATGTTGCAGAGGTAGGGGAAATAGGCGCAGAACTAAAAGAATACGCTAAAAGCATCAAAGGAAGCACCTACGTAACAGAACGCAGGAAAAAGTGAGTGGCTTGCCATCCGAAGCATGCTTCGAAGATTCGCTCTATTTGAGCGTAGGTCTCCTGCGCTCATGCGTTGTTGATCTCTGTAGCATGCTCCGGAGACTAAAGGTGGTTTACCACCCGAAGTATGCTGCGAAGATTCACCCCATGTGAACGTAGGGTGGTGCGCGGGGCGAGATTTGAACTCGCATAGCCTTGCGGCCACAAGGCCCTCAACCTTGCGTGTCTGCCAATTCCACCACCCGCGCAAAATTTTCAAAGAAAATTTTATCCTGAAGCGCCGTTAAGCAATATGACGAATAGGAACATTGTAGGCGCTGAAAGACTTCTGAGAGGTCCTTCGCTTCGCTATGAGACTCCTATTCGTCGTCTCATTACGCTCGCTCAGGATCAAACTCGCCTTTGGCGAGTTTGGCTGCGCTAAGCTGTACAACCTATAACTATATCTCTTAACGCAAACAAGCCTATTATATAGAACATGACACCAAATATCAAGAAAATTGGCAAATAAGAGATAAAGCTATAGCGAGAATTTGTCCATTTTGTCCGCTATTTTTTGGTCAATAATTTTTTAACTCTTTTAAGCGTATTTTCCCTATTTACATTATATGTTCCATGGGACCAAAAAAGGACTTTATCAGCCTTGCTTTTATTTCTTTGCTGGTAAATGGGGCGTCGGGAAATGGGCCGGCTGATATGTAATTTTTATAAAAATCCTCCTGATAAAACGGGACCTCTTCCTTTCCTTCTATTAATTTAAAACTTGCTGTATAGCCAAATGGCCAAATATCGATAATCGGGATGACGCTCATAACATTATGCATGAATTCGCTAAAATGGGCTACGACTGGGACATGCTTGTATATACCGATCGTCCAACTATTTTCAGGGGTCATGTCATTAAGGATATTTTGCGTAACGGCTTGCGTGAATTCTTCGTCATCTATGATTACTCCTGCTTCAGTATTTAAATTAGCTGACCGTGGATCTATATTAAACGAACCGATATAAACCCTATCATCATCTACAATATATGTTTTTGAATGGATGCAGACAAGGGAATCCTCGCTTCTCTTGATGCCATCAAGCGGAGGAACCATTATATCAACGTCTTCAGGATACCTTTTCAGCTCAAATATCCGCCATTTTAGATCTTTGACATAAAATTTCTTATATTTGTATGAAAAAGCATAGGCGTAAAAATGATCTGCCGCGGCCAGGCTGTTACTCGACACCAAGATATCAATTTCTGGTTTATTGCGTCGCAATTTTCTGAATAATTTTCTCCCTTTACTGCCCAAGATAAGATAAGGTGTTTGCATTATAATGCGCTTTTCTGCCTTGGATAACAATCTGATCAACCCATCAACGGCCGAACCACCGCCTATCAAACTATTTTCTGTAGTTTTCCCGGGAGGATCTGCTATAAACTCGACCTTGTTAACGTTAAAAATATTATTCGTAATCACTCGGCGCATATACTCTAGATCTGTGGCATGCGAATCTAATTCATGAAAGAAATGTCCTTTTAGGGATTTATGGGATTTTTTAAATTCCTCGGAAAACCCTTTACTGATCTCCCTTTTAATATCTATCATCTCGCCGCTTGGAACAGATAGATAATAATGCCAATAATCACTAAAGGAGTCTGTCATTGTCTTGACAACAGGGCCCACCACTAATACATCTCTGTCTTTGAAATTTCTCTTCGAACCTCTATCAAAGTAATCATTTTGATAATTTCGGCCGCCAGTAATAGCAATGTGATCATCCACAATAAAAACTTTATTATGCATCCTTTGATTAAGTTGCCCGAATTTGGTTAACCCCCATAAATAATCCAGCTTTGAGGAGCTCACCTTTTTAGCGTTAGGATTATAAAATTTTATCTCTAAATTCGGATTGTCAATAGATAGGAAAGCTACTGTCTTAGGATCCAGGCTATGCGCAAATTGATCAACGATGATCTTAACCTTTACCCCTCTCTTAGCTGCCAGAGTAAGCTCCTGCATCATAAAGCGGCCGGTTTCATCATTTGACCATATATATGTTTGAATATAGATAGCTTTTTGGGCGGATCTTACCAGGTGGATCCGCGCTAATAGGGCCTCATCACCTATATCTAAGAGCGCGCAGTAATGCGCATTATTATTAAAGGATTCCTTAATTAGAGGGGTAAAGTGGGGTGCGGTATATTCAAGAACTGGCATACCAATATGAAGATCTTCAACCTTTTCAAGGAATTCGCCTTCACGGCTATCTGTAGCGCCAAAACTATATGAAGGCAATAAAAAACAATGTCCGATAAAAATGACTATACTTACAAATCGTACAAACAATCTCATCACGCTATTTCATGCCTTCCTTTTCTTCATCTCGCCCTCTGGCATCATCCTGATGTATTGAAGGATCTGTTTTTCATTCTCTGTCAGTATAACATTTTGTCGGGCGACTTGTTCCAATCCGCTAATAGCTGTTTGCATTCATTGCGTAAAAATCCAGAAACGAGCTTTATTTTAGTTTTCCCCAGCGCTTTTAAGTGGTTATGCTATTATAGTATAGCTCTTTCTGCCATTCAATTCAAACAGAAAGGACATATCTTAAATCAAAAAGGCCTGTTATATGGCCGAATAGCTGCGACACTACGCTTGAGAAACTAAATGCCAATTCAGAGATAAAGAGATAGGCTGGCGAGATTTATCCGTCTATTTTAGATGAAATAGATTACTTCGTCGTCCGCCTAGGCGGACTCCTCATATAGAACAGAGTGTCAAATATCAAGCATAATTGGCAAATCAGAGATAGATTCCGCAACTCTTTAAGGTATGAAATGTTACAGGATTTTAAGAATATAATCGATGAAGTTGCTTTTTAATATTTTCATCGGATAAATATTCGTCAAGCGTTATGTTGGGGCGATCTATAAAACCCCTGGGCGTGATCTCAATAATGCGGTTAGCCACGGTTTGAATCAGCTGATGGTCATGCGAAGTAAATAAAATAGCCCCGCCAAACCTCTCCATGCCCTTATTCAATGATTCGATTGATTCTAAGTCCAAATGATTGGTCGGATGATCCATGATCAGCACATTAGGCTGGGCCAACATCATGCGAGACAGCATGCACCTGACCTGCTCGCCGCCGGATAAGACTCTGACCTGTTTGAAAGATTCATCGCCGGAAAAAAGCATACGTCCTAAATATCCGCGCACAAAAACCTCGTCAGTATTATTCGAATACTGGCGAAGCCAATCGATAAGATTACAGTCTACATCAAAATATTTAGCATTATCCTTGGGATAATAAGCATGGCTAATCGAGGCGCCCCATTTAAAATTACCGCCATCAGGTTGTATCTCTCCCGCCAATATCTGGAATAAAGTTGTCTTAGCAATATTATTGGACCCGACAAAAGCTATTTTATCGCCTTTCTCAATAGTAATGGTAAAATTCTTAAATAAAACCTGCCCATCGAGTGACTTAGATAAATGATTGATTTTCAAGATATTGTTTCCGGCTTCGCGAGCCTGTTCAAAATTTATATACGGGCTCTTTCTCGAAGAAGGCTTGATATCCTCAAGGGTAAGTTTTTCCAAAGTCTTCTTGCGGCTGGTTGCTTGCCTGGCCTTAGAGGCATTAGCGCTAAAACGGGCGATAAAATTTTTCAACTCTTCTCTTTTTTTCTCTACCTTTTTATTAGTTTCGATACGCTGTCTTAAAATCAACTGGCTGGATTCTAACCAGAAACTGAAATTACCCGGATATAGCTGAATATTGCCATAATCAATATCCGCGATATGCGTACAAACCTTATCCAGAAAATGGCGGTCATGAGAAACCACGATAGCAATATTTTCAAAGTTACATAAAAATTCTTCGAGCCATTTACAATTTTCGATATCCAGATGATTGGTAGGCTCGTCGAGCAATAAGATGTCAGGGTTACCGAATAATGCCTGGGCCAAAAGAATACGCACTTTCTGCCCTTCTTCCAGCAGCTTCATCTCGACCTCATGGAATTCTTCTGAAATGCCCAGATCGCTTAACAATTTAGCTGCTTGAGATTCAGCGTTCCATCCATCCAGCTTAGAAAACTCTACCTCAAGTTCAGAGAGATATATCCCATCTTTATCAGAAAAATTCTTTTTAGCGCAGAGCATGTCTTTTTCTATCATAATATCATAGAGTCTTTTATGCCCCATAATAACAGTGGTCAGAGCCGTGTACTCATCAAAAGCAAACTGATCCTGTTTTAAGACTGCTATACGTTTGTTGGGAGATACCGCGACTTCTCCTGCGGTAGAATCAACTTCGCCGGAAAGAATTTTTAAAAACGTAGATTTTCCTGAACCGTTAGCTCCTATCAGCCCATAACAATTCCCTGGAGAGAAAACTATATTTACATTAGAAAAAAGCTTACGCGCGCCATAGCGCAACGATATTCCATTAGATGAAATCATATTTTAAAATCCTTAAATATTTATAGATAAAAAAAGGCTCTGACTAACATCGCTAATCAGGGTCTAGATTATCTCTCCCTCTGGAATTAGAGAGATTTAAGAGGTCCTTCGCTTCGCTATGGGGCTCCTATTCGTCGCCCCATTACACTCGCTCAGGATCAAACTCGCCTTCGGCGAGTTTGGCTGCGCTAAGCTGTATAACCTACAACTATATCTCTTAACGCAAGCAAGCATATTATATAGAACATAACGCCAAATATCAAGAAAATTAGCAAATAAGAGATAAACGATGTCCTATATAAAGACCTGGACATTTGCTCGTACGGTGTAATTATTGGGTATATATATTGCATAGATAGGGTCGGGTCAATTTCAAGTATCCAGCAATTTGGCAACTATCTTCTGCAGA
>JAVCCW010000008.1 GCA_030765235.1 Candidatus Gorgyraea atricola
ACCAAGCCCGTTAGTGAACTGACTTGTAAGGGACTGTCGTTTTACCTAAGGCACTGCGCGCCGACCCCGTTAAGGGAGCGACTTTCTGAATAACCTATTAGGTTATTTGGAAAGTCGCTTTTTTTTGGATTAAAACTGGAGATAAGAAATGTCCCGATTCGTATTTGAGAAGAAGATAGGAAGTGTGGAGTTAGGCGAGCCTAAAGAAATCATTGCTCGGCTAATACAGTATCATGACCAGAAAGAGAAAACTTTAGACTTACGTCTCTACATTAATGGAGACTTCTGTCGTTTTACCAGAGCAGGTTTAACAATCCCAGTAGGGTTGTTGCCTGCTTTTTTTGATTTTATAGATGGAATTAAAACGAGCCTAAACGAGACGATACAAAAAGGAGTGAAAAAAACAAATGTACGAGCAATTCTGGGAAGAGAGAATTCAAAATGTGGAAATAGTAGGCAATCAGATAAAAGGTGATTGTCCTATTTGTGACAAAGAAAGACATTTCTACGCAAGTATAGATACAGGTCAGTTTGACTGTAAGTCCTGTGGCATACAAGGTAATGCTATTACCTATCTAAGAGACTATGAGCATAAAAACAACAATCAGATTACGGAATGCCTGAAATCATGCGGAATAAATGGCAATGGTTATGTTTTATCCACATCCCGCAGCAATATTCCGTGTAAGTATTTTGATGAGGGTTTAGTCGAGCGTTATGTTAATAATATTTCAAATGATAAACTAAAGGAATTTGCTCAAGAGCGAGGTTTGCCAGTGGAAGTCTTGAAAAAATATAAAATTGGAATAAACGAAAGAGGCGAGTTTTCCCTGCCTGTATATGATATAGAAGGCAAGATAAGAGACATTAGAAGAAAAAGAATAGGCTCGGATACTATTTCTTCCGCAGGTGCGGAGGTGTTTCTATTTGGCATAGAGGATTTACTATTAAATAATCGGATATTTGTAACTGAGGGTGAATGGTCAAAGATGGCTTTAGAGGTGCAGGGATATCCTTCTATTGGCGTTCCTGGGGCTTCTATTTTAAAGGACGAGTGGGTTACTTATTTTATGAATAAAGAAGTTAATATTGTATATGACTTGGATTCAGGCGGAGAAAATGGGACAAAGAGACTAATTAAAAAACTAAAGTCCATAGCCAAGGAAATAAAAGTTATTCACTTGCCGAAGGAATTAGGTGAAGGTAAGGATATCAGAGATTTTTTTAACAATGGTGGAAGTAAAGAACAGTTTGAGGAGTTGATAAGACAAGCAGAGATAGTAAAGTGCGGAGAGAGCATCCCTCTTTCATTGTCAGAATTTATGAAACAGGATATCCCTCCTCTCGAGTTTTATATTTCAGACCTGCTTCCCAAAAAGGGCAAAGGAATGGTTTCAGCACAAGCAAACATCGGTAAAAGCATATTGAGTCAAAATTTGGCTTTAGCAATGGCTTCTGGCAAAGAGAATTTTCTGGGTAAATTCAGCATTAGCCCTGCGAGAGTGCTCTACCTTGATTTGGAAATGGGCGAATCAGCCTTAAAGGAAAGATTTCAAAAGATGCGTGCACAGGAAAATCTTACTGTTGATAATCTCTTTGTTAAGTATTTACCTTCACTGAACCTTTTAAAGGTACAGGATAATCAGTTATTGGAAAGATGGATTACAGACCTGAAGATTGAGGTGCTTATTATTGACCCATTAGGCAATGCTTGGCTTGGTAACGAAAACGAGCAAGAGCAGGTTAGCCGATTGACAGCATATTTGAATAATCTGATTGATAAGTATAAAATCTCTATTCTTATAAACCACCATTGGAGAAAATCCACAAAGGCCTTTAGAACTGGAGGTCAGATGGCAGCGGGTTCTTATAGATGGGAAGCTTGGCTTGATTGTCATATAACCCTTGAGGGAACTTCTGCAGGCATTACCGTTTCAAACCAGAAAAACCGCAACAGGTCGAGATTTAGGCCCTTTATAACCAAGATTAACGAACAGAACCTTTGGTTTGAGTTTTTGGCTGACTACGAGAATAAATTTGACGAAAATACCCTGCTTACGCTTTTTGACAGTTTTGGCTTGGAGAAAGTAGCGATTCCAAAACTTATTAAGCAAGCTAAAGAGCAAAGGATATGTTCAGAAACCACATTGAGGAAATTGCTTAAGGATATGACCCTGTTTAGAATAGATAAAGAAGGAAAGACTCATTATTTGATTAAAAAGGATTTATTAAATGATATTTCATCGTAGTAAAAGGGGTAGTGTGTGATTTTATATTTAGGTAAAGGGACATCGTAGTAATGTAGTAAAAGGGGGCTAATACAATTTTCCTTACAAAACAATCTGCAGAAGAATAAGCAGCAGTTTTACTGCTTATCTCTGCCGTTGTTGACAGTCGTAGTAACGTAGTAAGTATATATAAAGAGTGTGCGATTCTACTAAGATGATTTTTAGAGATTGAAAGACAGCAAAAGTTGACTTGATGTATGGTGACACAGAGCTATAATCACGGAGGTTATAAAATGACAGATAACGATATGATGTGTGTAGAGGATATTGCACGGCTGCTTCGCATTTCACCGAATACAGTTCGGCGGCGGTCGTGGAGAACTCGTACAACTATACCGCTGAGACGAATTGGTAAGCGGCTGTATGGATTGAGGCCAGAAATAGAAAAATGGTTCAGGGGACTTAATGGCTAAGAAATGTAGGGGCATAACGCATATTAAAGGTAAGACTTATCTCTTCGACCTGCAGGTTAATGGTATAAGAAAGCAAGTCCGTGGTGAGGCAGATTCTCTTAAAGAGGCACGGCATGTAAGAGATGAGATGAGGGTGGAGCTAAGGAAGCAAGTATCTATGCCTCAAGGAGTCCAGGAAAGATTGAATGCACCTTTTGAAGAAGTACGTGAAAAGCTTTTCGCTGATTTGCTTTCCGACAAGCTTTCCCATAGCAACATGTTACGCCATGAAATAATCTTCAGGCGTCTATTTGGAGATTTTAGAACTTTGAGATTTCCTCATATAAAAAGCGTTAGCCAAGTGACTCTGCCGTTCTTCCTTGAATACAAGGCATATTTTGTAAACGACTTACGACATAGCCCTACAGGTGGCTGGCGGTCAGAGCTTACTTGCGTAAAATCCATGATGAGGCGTTTTAGAAAACTTGGCTATTGTAGTAAGGAAATTATAGAAGATTTAGCAGAGATAAAAAGACCACCACACAATAAGAAAGACTATCCAGATATTTCTAATAGTAAGCTTAAGGAGCTGTTGGATTTTATCAAACGGGATAGACCCGATTATTATCCCTTGATTTACTTTATATCCAGGACAGGCAGGAGAATTAAGGAGACTACCTTGATAGAGAGAAAAGATATAAACTGGCTTGGCTTAAATCCTATCAGGATAAATATCAGGGCCGAGACCACAAAGGCAAGGGTGAAGGCTCCGATTGAGACATTTGATGAGGGTTTAAAAGATGCAGTGAAACAGGCGTATAATCTTGGCTCACGACACAAAACGATTTATTTATTCTGCAACAGACTGGGCAATAAATGCTCCAAGAACAGCGTAAGGACTTATCTGAAAGAAGTAAGTAGTAAAATTTTAGGAGTGAAAATAACGCCACACTATTTTCGCCATCGTTTTCTAACTATCTGCGGTAAGGAGAATGCACCTATAGTTGATATTATGAACATAGCAGGGATTAAAGATATAAAAGTTGTTATCGGCTATTATAGCCACACTACAAAAGAAGGGCAAAATAAAGTTCTTGCGGCAACAATGGTGGTGTGATATGATAAAAACGAAATTAAGTCAGAAAAAACGTGATGAAAAATGTGATTCGAGGGTCATTTTGGCTATAAAAAATAGTCATTCTGGGCCTCGGCACCACCCTACGCTCATATGGGGCTAATCTTCGAAGCATGCTTCGGGTGGCAAGCCACACATAACATGCTACGAAGAATCGCTATATGTGAGTGGCGGGTGGTAAACCACCTAAAAAAAGGAGGGGTTATGAAGAAGTTTCGTTTGGTGATGTTGGTTGTAGTTGGAATGATATGTATTGCTACTCTTGCATTTGCTGATGTTCCCCGCGTTATTAATTATCAGGGTAAATTTACTGATAAAGACGACAATCCTCTTGCTGGAAATTATTTAACGACATTCAGGTTCTATGATGTGGCTTCAGGAGGCAATATTCTCTGGGAGGAAGGCCATATTCTTACCATACAAAATGGACTTTTTAACGCGCTTTTAGGTTCGATAAAGCCTATTGATGTAGATTTTAATAAGAATCTTTGGCTGGGTATAGAGATCGCGAGTGATGGCGAGATGTCGCCGCGCATAAAGCTGGCAAGCTCTGCCTATGCGATGAATGCTGAAAGCATTGATATGCTGGATTCAAGCCAGCTATTACGAAATGATATAGATTCAGTCATGTCAGGTTCTCTCATCCTAAAAAAGGACCTGGTCTTGACTGATGGCCAGGGTCAAGAGTATTTCTTGTGGATAGACTCTACTGGAAGCTTGCGCCTGAAACAGGGAAAACCCACCTCTGATAAAGACGGCGACCTTATCGCAAAACAAGGCTCTGGTAAGATCTCCAGCGCTTTTATGCAGAATGCCAGCGTGCTTCTTCTGATCGTGGCTATTTTGATATTTGGCCTTGTGCTTTATTCGCTGAAGAAGAAATAGACCTATGTTCCGACCAAAAGGATTTACCTTAATAGAGCTTTTGATAGTTGTTATAATCCTGGGCATACTTGTTGCCATTGCTATACCTGTCTATACTAAAACCATTGAAAAAGGAAGGGCAGGGGAGGCTTTAAGCACTCTTAGATTGATCCAGGTGGAAGAGAAGAGATTCTTTTCCAGGAATGGCTCGTTTACCTATGACATAAATGATTTGGAGATGGATGATCCAAATGCAGATGCCAGTAGATATTTTGATTATTCTGTACACGAATATTTAACAGATCTCCCGAATTTTGAGGCAAAGGCAAAGAGAAGACCTGGTGGCACGCCTTTATATACAATACACAAGGATGGTGTAGTCTCAGGGCCTATGTAGTTTTAAGGAGGAAGGTATGGTTAAGAGAACAAGAAGCCTTTTTACGATAAAAAGCAAACTGCAATTTAAGTATGCAGTGGTGCTCTTGTTTTGCATGTTGGTGCCGAGTGTATTTATAGGTATCTGTATGTATTATTTTATGTTTATGATAGTGAGCCAGGGCATGGGCGCTCGCGGGCCTATCGCATATAACTTATTTCCCTTATTGCAAAAGGTGAATTTGATGATGTCAGTCGGGCTTTTCTTTATACTTGTTGTTTTTCTAATGATAGGGGTCTATATTTCGCAGAAGCTTATTGGACCTGTTGAGCGCATCAAGAAGGACTTAAAGCAGATCGCGGATGGCGATATAAATCACAGGATAAGAATGCGTAAGAGCGATGATTTCGCGTTTATAGCTGAAGCAGTGAATAAGATATTAGATAAGAAGTGATCTAGAACTCTTCGATTTCCCCGTCGGTATTTATAGTAAAACCTCTATCCTCATCTTTTAAGGTAGCTGTTATCTCCACATCATTATAGGTGGCTTCTGTTATCTCGTAAGCGTATTTTTCATCCACGGGTTTTTTTACAGATAGAAGATTCCACTCGTCAGTAAATCTTGCATGGTATCCATAGAAGTCTTTTTCATCCTCAAGTAGGAGTTTGAGATTGAGCTTTGCCTTTTTTTCCCAAGAGGTCTCTATGTATTTTGAGATACCTACGAGTGTTATAGAGGATAGTATTCCAATGATTATTACAGAGATGATGATCTCGATCAGGGTTAAGCCAGAGTTTTTTTTCATATGCCGCTGCTAAAATGCGTATGGCCTGTGACTTTCCACTCTGTAACTACCAGGTCAGATGAAATGGTAGCGCCGGGCGCACCGGTGGCGGGGTTAGGTGGAATAGAATAGGTTGGAGGGCTTCCTGTTGTTCCAGGGGTAGATGTAGATGTGTATTTAAGGCTATCTGTCCCAGGCACCCTAGTAGTACGATAGAAACGCGCAGCCTCCCAGGTCTCGTCATACCAGGCTTTTATAGTACTCTTTGATTTAGAAGAGGGGGGATTTCCTGCGTCATCTCCTTTCGCGTCATTTACAAATGCCAGGACTATCATGCTGCAAAAAATAATTGTTATTAGCGTCTTCATAATCACCTCACTTGTTTAAGGCCGGAGTATATCCGACCTCAAATTCATATTCTGTTTTTCCCTCTTTAAGGGCCTTTTCTATTGCTTGAAATCTTTGCCTGGGTATAGAACTCAACTTTTTTTTAGAGGCCTCATCATGATCTTTACGCGCAATAACGCCTTTACCTAACGCGAATCCGCATGCAAAGAGCGCTATCAGTAATATTATTCGAAATGTATATGGCCGTGAACTTTCCATTTTGTTATCACCATGTCTGGTTGGAGAATACAATAAGGACCTTCTGGTGTTCTTTCTATCTCACCCGTTACTGGTGTATCCATGCGGCTAGATGGATCAAAAGAAGCATAACCATTTTTTGTAGCCACGTATGATTGTGTGGCCTTCCAGTGCTCGTCATAGTAGACGCTGGCTGGCTGTTCTCCGCCAGAGACCTCTCCTTCAGGCGGAGAGGCCTGCAGGTTATTAGAAAAAATCCCTAAAACTCCGCCCAAAACAAATAATGCAATAGATGCTGCTAAAAACAATGACTTGTGAAGTTTCATCTTTACCCTCCTTGTTTTAGTTATTTTCCTCCTGCGCCTCCAAATCCTCTGATATATAAAGGAAATGCCCTTGGGCCAGAAGCAGTCATATAATAAGTCCTATCCAGGCCAAAGGGAGATTTTACCATGCTGAGTATTTTATAATTTGCAGAGCCAGGGGCCTTTGTTATATTATAATAAATAGCATAAGGTTTGCCATCTATTTCGAATTCCAGATTTCTTTCTGTCCACTGCCTTCTGGAAGGACCTATGTTCCCTTCGCCAAAATCAAGCATGGCAATGGATATGCCTGTCTCGCACAGGTAATACGCGAGAAATCTGTCTTTATAACCGTGTATTGAGTCTATTCTTGCATTGATGAGTATATAGAGATATAGTACAGCCAGTGTAAGCACGATCGTTATGCTCGAGACAAGCATAATAGCCACACTACCTTTTGGATTTCGCAGCTTCATCATGGTTTAGTTGATTATTGCTTTTGGGTTTACCCTATTTCTTCCCACAAGAGACGTTCTTAGTTTTATAGGATATGACTCCTCGTGCTTGGCCTCTATCTCTATGGCCAAACGCTGTTCAGTAGGATTTCCATCAACATCTCTTGCAACAACCTCTTCAATGAACTTTAGACTTTCAATATCTGTCAAGAATGCCTTTGCTGGCGCGCCATCATCTATATCATAGTCATACAGGACTTCTTTTGTATTATCATTGTAGTAGATCCTGGCTGTCCTTTTCTTCCCGCCATAGAGCACATCAAACTTTACATCTTTTCCACTCATGCTGACTATTGGATCATTGTCACTGCGCAGTACCCTCTGGACCATATATTCAAGGCCACTGCCTAATTTAGACATGGACATCAATACATTTTTGTCCACGTCTCTCTGGATGATGCCGATGTATTTTCCATAGAGCGACGCAGTCGCTACTATAAACCCCAGCAACAGCACTGAGAGTATCAGCTCTATTAACATGAAACCTTTTGTTTTTAATGGAGATGGAGTCGCTTTGTGTGACATTATTAGTTAGTTTGTATCTTTATCTTCTTAAAGTGGACGCTTCCTCCAAGGTACCATGTCCAGTCGTTAGCGTCGTAGCCTGGGGCGTCAGGGTTCCAGTCGTGCCAGTCTCCGGGGCCTTTGTCATGATCCCTGTCTGGCTGACCTCCATAACGGAAGGTGATAGTGTTGCTGCCTTTTTTTAGGTCATAAGAACCATGAGATACCCATACTTCCTTTGGACCATTAGAGCCGTTATATTTATCCGAGATTATAGAACCAGTAATGCCATTATTTACTTGCAGACAATATTTTTCTCCGATCTGCGCTTCGCCTGTGTATTGAGCAAGGATCAATAACTCATAGGTATCTTCTCTGGGGACATCAATGGCGATTGGTAGTCTTTCTTTGTACTTATCATTTACCCATGTTGATACACCAAATTCTTTAGTTATTGGCCCGGATTCAATAACCTCTATGTCAACACTTGCTGTGTCTATCTCCCCATCATCGTCAGTTACTTTGAGCTCGGCGGTATATGCTCCTTCAGAGTTATAGATGTGGCTGGTGGTTGAGCCAGTGGCATTTTCTCCATCACCAAATGTCCATTTATAAGAGGCAATGCTTCCTGAGGATCCTGAGCCGTCAAAGGCTACTGTTAAAGGTTCTGGTCCAGATGTAGGGGTAGCGATAATGTCAGCTTCAAGTGATTCTCCTGAAGCAGGAGAGACTGTTATAGTGACACTTTTTTTGCCTGTTTTGCCATCTTTGTCAGTGACTGTAAGACTGACAGGGTACTCAGCCTGGCTTGTTCCGCAGGTAAAGCTGCGTGTATCTTGTGCCTTGCTACTTGTTCTAGTATGTCCAAAATCCCAGAAATAAGAGAGATTGCTTTTATTTGCATCATCAGGGTCGTAGGATCCAGAGGCGTCAAAGGCTACTTCTAAAGGTGTTTCTCCAGAAGTAGGGATGGCGCTGATGACAGCTACAGGTGATTCTAATGTAGGAGGAGTACCAGCATAGACTGTTATAGTGACACTTGCTGTGTTCTTTTTACCATCTTTATCAGTGACTTCAAGACTGACAGGGTAATTACTAACAGTCTGGTTTGTTCCACAGGTAAAGCTGCGTGTATCTTGTACACTGGTAGTTGTTCTCCCATGTCCAAAATCCCAGAAATAAGAGAGATTGCTTTTATTTGCATCATCAGGGTCGTAGGATCCAGAGGCGTCAAAGGCTACTTCTAAAGGTTCTGGTCCAGATGTAGGGGTGGCGATAATAACAGCTACAGGTGGCTCTAATGAAGGAGGGGCTTCAGTGACACTGATTTCAATAGTTTCTGTATCTGTCGCGCCCTCATCATCAGTGACTGTGAGACTGGCAGTATATGTTCCTTTAGAGTTATAGACATAGGTTACAGTTATGCCCCTAGCTGTATCGCCAGTTCCAAATTTCCAAAAATAGTCGATAATCTCTCCATCAAGGTCTTCAGAACCAGCTCCGCTAAAAGTTACTGTTAAAGGCGCGTCTCCGGAAGTGCGGTTGGCACTAATATTAGCTATAGGTGCTTTATTAAGAGGCGGTGGAGGCACAACTGGCAGATCCTTGCCTTTTTCCCACCAGAAATCCTGTATCTCTAATTTAAGCTGGTTATTTGTGGTTATGGGTATTGCAGCGACTTTTATCTCATCCTGTTCCCCGTCCTTAACATTCCACGAGACATTTATGTCTTGCCTGTAGGCCTTGTAGAAGTTTGTATCTTCTTTGACTTCGTAAGAGATCTCTACGCTCTCAGGAGTTTCAGTAGGGACAAGTTCTTTTTCCTGGATCTCTCCCATGAGCGCAAATGGATGGATGGAGCTGGCAGGGTCAAAGTTTTCCCATTCCTTTAGTCCGTAACCTTCTGAAGTATCTACTCCGCTGCCGTAATCTTTTTCTCCAGGCGCATGTTTATATAGCATCTTAAATGGATTAGCAAAATCCACGCTTTCCCCGAATTCTATCACATCCCTTGCCAGGTTCGTGGCAGTATAAAAGTAGGAACTTGTAACCATTCTCTCGTCAAGCACTGCGAATAGCTTTAAGGACGCAGCTATCCCAAAGCTCAGAATGAGCATTGCTACGATTATTTCAATTAAGGTAAGGCCTTTATTATGTCTACTCATAGGCAATATTAAGGGAAAATCCCCTATACTATAAGTATACCATATATATTTGAGATATTCTAATATGAAAATGTGAAAAATTTGCTTTATATTTTGAGAGAAAGCCTCTATAATAAAGAGAATAATACGCCGATGTAGCTCAGTTGGTAGAGCAGGGCTTTCGTAAAGCTCAGGTCGGAGGTTCAAATCCTCTCATCGGCTCCGTCCTACACTCACATGTGGTGAATCTTCGAAGCATGTTTCGGACGGTAAACCACCTTTAGTCTCCGAAGCATGCTTCGGAGACTAGCAGCACATGAGCGTAGGAGACCTACGCTCAAATATAGCGATTCTTCGTAGCATGCTTCGGGTGGTAAACCACCCATAACATGCTACGAAGAATCGCTATATGTGAGTGGCGGGTGGCAAGCCATCAATCTAAATGACCCGACTACGCGATCTTCTAAAAGATAAAGATTTTTCACTTCTCTGGGTTTCGCAGATCATCTCTAATTTTGGGGATAGGCTTAATCAGATGGCATTGATAGGTCTTGTGTATGCCCGTACGCCAGGGTCTACGATAGAGCTTGCCAAACTCCTTTCCTTTACAATCATCCCTGTTTTTATTATAGGACCAATAGCTGGCATATATGTAGATAGATGGAATAGAAAGCGCACTATGATATTCTGTGATCTATTAAGGGGGATATTGGTGCTTTTCATCCCTTTTGTTATTATGCATTCTAAAAGTATGCTGCCTGTTTATATGATGGTATTTATTGTGTTTTCTGCGACTCGGTTTTTTCTGCCATCAAAGTTTTCCATAATACCTGATATTGTGCATAAGGATAAACTCTTGCTGGCAAATTCTCTGACATCCACTACCATGATGATCGCCACTATAGTAGGATTTGGGTTTGGCGGCATAATAGTGGGACTGGTGGGCGCAAAGGGCGGGTTTTATGTGGATTCAGTTACATATTTTGTTTCTGCAGTAATGATCTCTTTTGTTGTAATGAGGTTTAGGGGCGCGGCAAAGGGCTCAGGACCAAGGGAGAAACTCAGGAAACTTATAAAAAAGACAGTGCTGGACGATATAAAGGAAGGGATTTTATACATCAAAGGCCATAAGGATATAAGGATGGTGGTGAATACCATGTTTTTGCTTATGGCAGGTGTGGGCTCTATCTATATTATCATAATAGTCTTTGTGCAGGAGGTGTTGCGTTCTTCAACAGAACATCTGGGGCTTCTTGCCATGTGTTTGGGCGCAGGGTTATTTCTGGGATCTATAGTGTATGGGAAGTTTGGGACGAGGTTTTGTAAAAGAAGGGTAATAAATCTTGGACTGTGTTTCACTGGTCTTATTATAGTTCTCTTTTCTGTAGGACTTATGTTCTGGCCGTCTTTTTTAGTAGCAGGTATTCTCTCAGCGATTCTTGGAATGTTTGCTTCACCGATCGTGGTCTCGGCAAATACCTTGCTTCATGAGGTGATGAAGGACGATATGAGGGGCAGGATCTTCAGCTCGCTCGATGTAATAATGCATGTAGGATTTTTGGTATTTATGCTTTTGACTTCAATGATCGCGGAATGGGTGGACAAAGGATTGATACTTGCAGGGGTAGGAATAATATTTTCTTTTATTGGATTAGTGAAGCTCATTAAAAAATAAATCTATTTTTGTTTCTTTTTTTGTTTCTCTTTCCAGTTCTTTTGACATTCGGTGTAGTAGTTACAGATATTGCAGCAGATGTTTTCCTCATGGCGTTCGCCTCTATACCACTTGGTTTCGCAGGTCCAGTAGACCTGGCAGTCAGTACAGCAATGTCCAAAATCTCCTTTACCCATGTTATATCACCTCTTAACTCAAGTATGCCTTAATGTAAAAGAGTTGTCAAGGACCCCACTTTTTTGTATAATAATATAAGTCATGCCAAAAATGAACTTTATCCACCCTACAGAGTTTAAAGAATCAACGCGTCATAAGAAGATAGAGGCAGCTCCTTTACCTAAGAAGGTAGTTATCCTTTTATCTCAGCATACGGGCGCGCCTTCAGAGCCTCTAGTAAAGGTAGGAGATCTTGTTCAAGCAGGCACGCTCATTGGCCGTTCAAAAGGTTTTATCTCTAGTAATCTTCATTCGAGTATTTCTGGGAAGGTAGTTGCTGTTGATAATAGAGCAGGCATTTCTATAGAATCTGATGGCCAGGATAAAAAAGAGTTTTCTGAGATGCGCAGAGATGTCTCTAGTCTATCCATCAAAGAGATCATAGATATAGTTAAAGAAGCGGGAATTGTGGGTCTTGGCGGGGCTGCGTTTCCAACTCATGTAAAGCTTAGTCCGCCTCCTGGAAAAAAGATAGACACCTTGATCATAAATGGCGCTGAGTGCGAGCCGTTTTTAAGCTGTGATCATCGCATGATGCTCGAGAGGCCCAAAGAGATACTCTTGGGGATCGGGCTAATCGCAAAGGTCCTGGGCGTAAAGGATGTTATAGTGGGGATTGAAGAGAATAAGATGGATGCGATAGAGGCGCTTGGGTCAGCTTTATTTAGCGATAAGGGACAAGGGACAAGGGACAAGGTAAGGGTAGTGAAGCTAAAGACGCGGTATCCGCAGGGAGGAGAGAAGCAGCTTATTAAGGTGCTTCTTAATCGCGAAGTGCCTTCGGGTGGTTTGCCTCTTGATATAGGATGTGTGGTCAGCAATGTGCAGACAGTGTTCAGTATTTACGAGGCAGTATATTTTGGAAAGCCATTATACGAAAGGGTTGTTACAGTTGCTGGAAGCTTCTTAAAAGAACCAAAGAATATTTTAGTAAGGATCGGTACACCTATAAAGGATCTGTTGGAATTCTGCGGGTTTAATGAAACAGTCGATGTCTATAAGATAGTCATGGGCGGGCCCATGACAGGAGTTGCGCAATATAGCCTGGATGTACCTATAATAAAGGGTACGTCAGGGATTTTGGTTTTGGGTAAAGAGTTTGAAGCTGGTGCAGAGCTTGACTGTATAAGATGCGGGCGCTGCATTGACGGGTGTCCAGCTGGTCTTATGCCATGCATGATCGGAATAGGAGTACAGAACAATAGATTTGATATAGCAAGTTCGTATGAACCTAAGGATTGCATAGAATGCGGCGCATGCGGTTATGTGTGCCCGTCAAAGATACCACTTGTACAGCTCATAAAACTGGCGAAAAAGAGATGAAGTAATAGTAGGCCAGGTTTAAACCTGGCCTACTATTACTCATAAAAATAGCAAAGGAAAGATGAAGAGTGTTTTGAGATTTGTGATAGTTTTGTTCCTGGTGAATCTTGTGGCAGCGTCTATTTTGGCAGGGGTGTATAGGCTTACAAAGCCAAGGATAGAGGCTCAGGAGGCATTGGTCAGAGAAAAGGCCCTAAAAGAAGTCATGCCTGAGTCAGTAGGCGATAGAATCGAAGCTGTTAGTGAAGAATACTGGAAGGTCTATAAAGGTTCAAGCAGCAAAGCGAGAGGGTATATATTTATTGCCAGGAAATACGGCTATTCAAGTGTTATTGAGACAATGGTGGGCATGAAAAGAGATGGCACCATAACAGGCGTAGCTATATTAAATCATAACGAGACACCTGGTCTGGGCGCAAAGATAGTAGAGATAGTATCTGATAAAACTATTACTAAAGCTATCAAAGGTATTTTTTCAAAAGAAAAAGCGCCTGAAAAAGAATTATCACCTTATTTTACAGAGCAGTTTAAAGAGCGCAGCGTAAAATCAATAGATGTTTCAAACATTGACGCTATTACAGGCGCGACCATATCCAGCAAGGCTGTGGTGGATTCAATAAAGTCAAAGGGATCGGAGATATTAAATGCCAGATAAGAATCTTACAGTATCGTCATCTCCGCATATTCAGTCGAAACAGACCACGCAGAAGATAATGTATATTGTGACACTGTCGCTTTTACCAGCTGGTATTGCAGGCATATACATATTTGGCATGTGTAGTCTGAAAGTAATGCTTCTTTCTATGCTCTCGTGTGTTATTAGCGAAGCCATATTTTTGAAATTTAGGAAAAAAGACCTAAAGGCTGTTTTAGACGGCAGCGCTTTATTAACAGGACTGCTTCTGGCATATAATCTTCCGCCAGAGACTCCGTTCTGGATACCTATAATAGGAGGCATAGTCAGTATTGTCATAGGAAAGCAGATATTTGGCGGGCTCGGGCATAATATTTTTAATCCTGCTCTTGTAGGCAGGGTGTTTTTACAGATCTCCTGGCCAGTTTACATGACTACATGGAAGAATCCTAGATGGCTAGTGGATGCTGTCTCAACTGCTACGCCGCTTGCCAAGGAGGGCGCGCGTTCATTTAGTTACATGGATCTTTTCCTGGGAAATCAGGGTGGCTGTATCGGAGAGGTATGTATATTGGCGCTACTTATAGGCGCGGCAATTTTACTTTTTACAAATATTATCTCTTTTCATGTGCCCGGAAGTTACATAGGCACTGTTTTGGTGCTGAGTTTGATCTTTAGAGAAAATTTTATGTTTCATTTGTTGGCGGGCGGGTTGGTTTTAGGCGCATTCTTTATGGCAACAGATTATGTGACATGCCCTCTTACGAAAAAAGGTAAGATAATTTTTGGAATCGGGTGCGGGGTGCTGACTGTTTTAATCAGGCTCAAAGGCGGTTATCCAGAGGGTGTTTCATACGCAATACTTTTCATGAACGCCGTGGTGCCAATAATAGATAGATATACAAAGACGAGAAAGTATGGATTTGTAAAAAAATGAAAAAACTATTTCAGGAATTCTCAAAAGGTATTTTTATAGAAAATCCGACATTCAGACTCGCTCTGGGACTGTGCCCCACACTTGCTGTATCAACAAGTGTAGCAAATGGTTTTGGCATGGGTGTGGCAGCGACATTTGTATTGTTGGGATCAAACATAATCGTCGCCAGCATTAGAAATTTTATCCCCGCTAAGATAAGGATCCCTTGTTTCATTGTTATAATAGCGACATTCGTGACCATAGTCGAGCTTACAATGAAGGCATATTTTCCAGCGCTCTCAAAATCACTTGGGATATTTGTGCCTCTTATAGTCGTAAACTGCGTTGTCCTGGGCAGGGCAGAGGCATTTGCTTCAAGGCACGGCGTTTTGAAGTCGATCTTAGACGGCCTGGGCATGGGCGCTGGTTTTACATTGGCGCTTGTGCTTATATCAGCGATAAGAGAGGCATTGGGCAATGGTACTGTGCTGGGCCTTACGATTGTAAAAGGATTTGATCCAGCGCTTTTATTTATACTCGCGCCAGGCGCGCTTTTGGTTATAGGGATCTTAATAGGTATTGTGAATTACGCATCAGAGAAGAGGTAGGCATGGAATTTAATCAATTATTGATGATAGTGATAAGCGTCATATTCATCAATAATTTTATTCTATCTAAATTTCTAGGGCTCTGTCCTTTTATAGGTGTATCTAAAGAGACTCGCTCTGCATTTTACATGGGACTTGCAGTGACATTTGTCATGACAGCGTCTTCTATCATCACATGGGCAGTGTATATCTTTTTATTAAAACCATTTCATATAGAATATCTGAGGACGCTTTCATTCATACTTGTAATCGCGAGTTTTGTGCAGCTCATAGAGATGTTTATACAGAAATTTAGCCCTGCATTGTATAGAGTATTTGGCATATATCTCGCGCTTATTACAACGAACTGCGCTGTATTTGGTGTGGCAGTCTTAAATAGCGAGATGTTTCTTAAGGCAGCAGACAATGTTTATAGCGCGCTTCTATTTTGTGTGACGCAGGGATTTTGCGCAGGCGTAGGTTTTACTATAGTGCTACTTTTCATGTCAGGTATACGCGAACGGCTCGAGCTGTGCGATGTGCCGCGTCCTATGAGAGGCATGGCAATAGCGTTTATCGTGGCGAGTCTTATGTCCATGGCCTTTATGGGCTTTGCCGGGTTTAGATTTTAATTATGCTGATAGCGATAATTGTAATGTCAATGATGGGGATTTTGTTTGGTCTAGGCCTGGCCTTTGCTTCAAAGATTTTCAGGGTCGAGGTAGATCCGAAGATGGAAAAAGTCCTTGCTGTTTTGCCTGGATCTAATTGCGGCGCATGTGGAAAGGCAGGATGCGCAGCTCTTGCAGAGGCAATCGCAGCAGGGGATATGAGTCTTACTAGTTGCCCAGCAGGAGGCGAGGAAGTATCTCATAAATTGGCCGAGATATTAGGCGAGGAGAAGTCTAGTGTTGCTAAAAAGATCGTACGTGTAAGATGTGGCGGTGGAAAGAATGCAAAGGATAAGTATATTTACGAGGGCGTTAAGACTTGTGCTGGAGCAGCTCTTATCTCAGGCGGCCAGAAATTATGCGGCTTCGGATGTCTTGGTTTTGGCGATTGTGTTGCGGAATGCCCTTTTGATGCGGTCCACATGGGAGAAGAAGGCGTGCCTGTGATCGACGCTGATAAGTGTACCTCATGCGGAAAATGCGTTGGGGCGTGTCCAAAAAATATTATATCCCTCGGGCATATTTTAGAGAGATATTATGTAAAGTGTATGTCCCAGGATAAGATAACTTTTGTAAAAAATGCTTGCAAGGCTGGTTGTATAGGATGTAAAATCTGTGAGAAGCTTTCAAAGGGTGCATTCGTTATAGAAAATAATCTGTCGCGATTGGATTATAGTAAAGTAAACGATACTACAGCTTTAAAGCTGTGTGTTGATAAGTGCCCTACCAAATGTATAAAGGCAGAGACCTTTAATAACTAGGCCAGGTTTAAACCTGGCCTACAGGAAAGGTCTCTGCTACAACATGTAGGGCATACAATAGCAGTTTATAACAGCTGTAGGTCACACTTTAGTGTGACAGAGCCTTTGCCCGTCAAAAGCAGTGAATAAGGGAGGTTACATGCTTGAATTGACTAATGAGAATTTTGAACAAGAGGTTTTAAGTTCTGATGTGCCTGTACTTGTGGATTTTTGGGCAACATGGTGCATGCCATGCAAGATGATAGCGCCCATTATAGAAGAGATCAGCAAGGAATACGATGGAAAATGCAAGGTCGTAAAGCTAAATATAGACGATGCAATGGAGATAGCAACAAAATTTGGCGTAATGAATATACCTACGGTGATTTTCTTTAAAGGCGGAGGCGAGTTTACAAGAGTGGTAGGAGTGGCTTCCAAGGATACCTTTATAGATAAAATAGAGGAGGTCTTAGCCTGATGAAGATCGCAATATTTTGTTCAGGGAGCGGGACAAATCTGCAGGCAATAATCGATAGCCAAAAGCAGGGTTATATAAAGGCTGAGATAGCGCTTGTAGTTTCGGATATGCCTGATTGTTTTGCGCTTAAAAGGGCAAAAAAGGCAGAGATCCAGACTCTTGTGTTTGAAAAGAAAAATTTTAAATCACGAGCGGAATTTGATAAGGCGATTATTAAGAAGCTGAAGGCAGAGAAAATAGACTTAATAGTGCTTGCAGGATACATGAGGCTACTCTCGCGAGATTTTATAAAGGAATACAAGAATAGGATCATGAATATACATCCCGCGCTTCTGCCGTCATTTAAAGGTACGCATGGCATAAAGGATGCATTTGAATATGGCGTAAAGGTCACGGGCGTAACAGTGCATTTCGTGACAGAAGATATGGACGCGGGCCCTGTAATCTTACAGGCAGCTGTTATTGTAACAGAAGATGATACAGAAGAATCTCTTGCTGGGGCCATTCACAAGGAAGAGCACAAGATATATCCTAGGGCAATACAGCTTTTTGTAGAAGGAAGGTTAAAGGTAGAAGGCAGAAGAGTAAGGATCAAATAAGATCTTTTATTTTTAAGCGACCCCTTCTAAATCTTTCCAGGTCATCTCTTGATAAATATATCTTTTTCCCATCAGGGAGTGCATTTATAAGCTCGACACCTTCAAAATCTTCGAAATAATACCTGCTTAGAATACCCCCGACAAGTTTCAGGATCTTTGAGAATATGACTTCAGTGTCATCTTCAGATGCCTCTTCCGAGAGAATCGAAAACTTAAACTGGAATACGCGATCTTCCACAGCACCTTCAGAACTTTGGACTATAAATCTATTCTTTAGACGTTTTTCCTCCTCAAAGGTCATCTTGATCCTTCTTGCAATCTGCCGGCTTAAAAACCATCCTTCGTCCAGATCTTTTTTAGGAAGACCATTTTGGCCAATGTATCCAAGATCTTTATACTGAGAAAAAGTCTTTTCTAGATCTCTTTGTCTTATCTCATTGCCAGAATAGAAATATTTTGCAACGATCTCTTTTATTGGGTTCGGGAGCATTGATATATTGACGAGAAGCAGGTATTCATTCTGGAATCCCGGGGGAAATATTGCCCTGTATGGTTCAAAATCAGGTCTTGGCTGGTAAAATTCCCTTGTTTTTATATAGAAAAGCGCTTCCTGTTCCGAGATCTCTTTTGAATCAATGTCTATTATCTCGATTTTTTGACTGCCTTCTTGGCCAAAGGCATAGATAGGATAAAAGATATGCTTAATATTTTGCGCCAAAGGTGAATTTTCATTTAAGCCTTGAAAGAGTTCCTCTATTTTTGCTTGGCCAACTGTGACAGGGTTAAACCTAAAGTCTCTAAGGATCCTTTTGTGATATTCACCCCTTGAGATGTCTAGCAGCCTCACACGCACTACGTCGTAAGTATAGCCTGTCAGCACAAATTCCGCGCCTGGCATGTCGATATCTCTGGCACTAAGTGTGTAAAATTTTAAGGGCCTGTCAGTACTCATACTGACTCGGTGTATGGATAGCGCAACATCTTCTATTTTTTCACCTGCATCTGGGTCGAGTTTTAGATCTTTGTCTATAAGGCCTTCTACGGGAATATATACGCCGAGTGTAGAGCCAGTAATCTTTGTAGTTACATCCAGATCGTATTCTTTTTTACAGAGATCTCTTATGGATTCTTCTACTTTTTCTTTAGAGTAGGTTGCTGGCGTACAGGAAGATAAAGTAATAAGAAGCGCAACTGCTAATAAAGATTTTAATAGGCGGGTGTTCATTTAGACTTGGAATAATGAGTTTTACCGTATTCCTTAAATATAGCCTCTATCTCGTCATATTCTAATTCTTCTTTTTCGAGCAGTTCTTTGACAAAGCGTTCTACTATTGTCCATTCTTTTTTCAGGAGCTCTTCGACATCTTTAAGGCAAGCCTTCATTATCTTACTTGTCTCAGCGTTAAGTTTTTCTTTAAGCGACTCGGATATCTGGGTCGGAGGTATTACGCTGTAGTCGCCTACAAATCCAGCATCGCTCATGCCTAGTCTCCACACCATGGTGTGGGCCCTTTGCATTACCTTATTAAAATCAGAACTCACACCGCTACTTGTAGTGCCAGAGTGCATTTTTTCAGATACATATCCACCAAGACTTACCTTTATATCCGCGAGCAAGGCTTCTTTGCTTCGTGTATAAAGCTCTTCTCTGGGTTGGCCATATACTACGCCAAGCGCTTCTTTGCGAGATATGATCGAGGCCTTAAAAACATCTTCTGTAGGATGTAATATATACATTGTAACCAGATGGCCGGATTCGTGGAACGCTATCATTTTTCTTTCTTCCTTAGTCATTTGCTTCTTGTGTTTCATGCCCATGTCAATGCGTTCCATTGCCTCAGATAACTCTTTATGGCTTACTGTATCTTTTTTATTCCTTGTGGCTATGAGAGCAGCCTCTTTTATTATATTATCGATTTCAGCAGGTGTTTTATATACTGCCTTTCGCGCGAGCCTGCCTATGTCTATATTTTTATCATAGTTTACTTTTTTAAGATAATATTCAAATACCTTTTGTCTTCCTTCGAGACTTGGCCTGTCAATATAGATCTTCCTGTCAAATCTGCCAGGCCTTAAGAGTGCTGTGTCCAGCACACCTTCCGCGGCATTTGTCGCGCCTATTACAATAACGTTAAAATCTTTTTCTTTCAGGCCGTCCATCTCTACAAGGAGCTGGTTCTGTGTTGCGTTTGTCTCCTGACCGCCGCCCATATGACTAAACGAGCGCGCCCTGCCTATGGCGTCCAGCTCGTCCAGAAATACAATGCATGCCCCGTGTCCATACGCAAGATTCTGGGCTCTTTTAAATAGTTTTCTTACGCGGGAAGCGCCCACGCCTACAAATATCTCAGTAAATTCACTTCCTGACATGGATATAAAAGGGATGTTTGCTTCTGTTGCAATGGCCTTTGCGAGATATGTCTTACCACAGCCAGGAGGCCCTACCATAAGAAGTCCGCGTAGTATTCTTCCGCCGATCTTAAGAAGCAGTGTGCGGTCTTTTATGAGCTGCACCACTTCCCATGCCTCTTGTTTTGCCTCGTCTATGCCGATAACGTCATCCCAGTGTATATTTACTTTTTGACCTTTTATTGTCGTCTGCTTGATCTTCGTGAACCCACCTCTTAAAAACACCATATACATAAATACAAATATGCCAGCATGGACTCCTGATAAAAGCAGGGTTATGGGCATTTGCGCAAGGGTGAGATGGCGATAGAAGGATTCCAAAGATGACAAGCCCCATACAGCTAATACTAATAGAGAGCTGACTGCAAAGATTATGATGATCTTGACCTTATGCATCGCGAGGTGCATCTTGAATCTACGAAGTGTTAAAATATCCATAGTATTATCTCCTATTGTGAAATAGAGTATATCATATTAGTAAAAGAGTGTCAAATGGCAAGGCTGCTCTGGCAAGACTGCTCTGGCAAGGCTGGACCTCGGCTTTTTTAAAAGCCGAGGTCCAGCCTTGCCAGAGCAGTCTTGCCAGAGCAGCCTTGCCATTTGACAATAGGAACGAGCTGTGTTACTATATCCTTCCATAAATATACAAGGGGAGGATTTATGTCAAAAGATACAACTATTAAACAGATCAAAGCACGGGAGATTCTGGATTCGCGAGGCAATCCTACAGTCGAGGTGGATGTAGTGCTTGCATCAGGTGTAATGGGCAGGGCTGCTGTGCCAAGTGGTGCTTCTACTGGCGAGCACGAGGCAGTAGAACTTAGAGACGGAGACAAGAAGCGCTACATGGGAAAAGGTGTTTTAAAAGCAGTCTCGAATGTGAATGGAGAGCTTAATTCTGCGCTAAATGGCAAGGATGCGTCAGACCAGACTGCATTGGATAAAGCAATGATAGCGCTTGACGCTACAGAAAATAAATCTCGCTTAGGCGCAAATGCGATCTTAGGTATATCAATGGCAGCAGCAAAGGCAGTTGCGAATTACAAAAAAATTCCGCTCTATAAATACTTGGGCGGAGAAAAGGCAAACACACTTCCTGTCCCCATGATGAATATCATGAATGGCGGCGCGCATGCTGATAATAATGTGGATCTTCAGGAATTCATGATAATGCCTAAAGGTGCAAAGAGTTTTTCAGAAGGACTGCGCATGGGTTCCGAGATATTCCAAAATCTCAAGAAGATCCTTAAGTCAAAAAAGCTCTCAACAGCTGTTGGAGACGAAGGCGGGTTCGCGCCTGATTTAAAGTCTAATGAAGAGGCAATCGAGGTAATTTTACAGGCAATAGACAAGGCAGGATATAAGGTAGGCAAGGATATTTTTATTGCTCTTGACCCGGCAGCAAGTTCTTTTTACGAGAATGGGAAATATATGCTTAGGGCTGAGGCAAAACCTGAAAAAAATGCTGGGGACATGGTGGAGTTTTATGCTAATTGGGTGTCAAAATATCCGATTTGTTCTATAGAAGATGGCCTGGCTGAAGATGACTGGGATGGATGGAAGACTTTGACAGATAAGATAGGCAAAAAAGTGCAGATAGTAGGAGATGATTTATTTGTAACCAATGTAAAACGCTTGAAGATGGGGATTGAAAAAGGTATAGGAAATTCAATTCTTATAAAGGTGAACCAGATAGGCACTCTTACAGAGACAATAGAGGCAATAGAGCTTGCCAGGAAAAATAGCTACACCGCGGTTGTGTCGCATCGGTCAGGCGAGACAGAAGACACTACGATCTCACATCTGGTAGTGGCAATGGGCACTGGCCAGATAAAAACAGGATCTATCTGCAGGACTGACAGGATCTGTAAATACAATGAATTGCTGCGAATAGAAGAGGACCTTGGGTCAAAGGCTATTTACCCTACACTTCCATGGCCAAGATAAGGATAAGACCACTATATATAGGTATAGTATTTGTATTCATTGTGGTTTTTCTGCCAGGATTTGCAAAGTTCATGGATCTAAGGTCCAAAAATATAGCTCTTGAAGAGAAAATCGAACGTCTGGAACAGGAGAACACAACACTTTGTAAGGAAAAGAAAAAGCTAGAAGAAGATATAGAATATGTTGAGAAAGTAGCGCGCGACTCCATGGGCGTCACACGAGAGGGTGAGATCCCCATAAAGATAGAGCAATAAAAATCCTATCCTTCTGCACTTTTCCCTTGCCCCGTCTTTTATATTGTAGTAATATATGTGGGACTACAATGATGTAGTTATCTGTCAGACAAAGATGTTTATTTCAGCGCAAAGAAGAAACGCAGCAAGACACAGAGAAGTGCTTGTTTTTTTGGTATTTTTTTGTAAAGAATAATCGTAATAGAAAAGAGAGGACTGTGTCATGACAACAAAAAATACTATTAAAGTAGACGCTGCATTAGCAAAAGAGATGGGACTTACAGAGCAGGAATTTGACAGCATAAAAAAATTGCTCGGGAGGACGCCAAACACAACGGAACTTGGAGTTTTTTCAGCTATGTGGTCAGAGCACTGCAGCTATAAAAATTCCAGAAAATTATTTAGGATGTTCCCGACAAAAGGAAAGCAGGTCCTGGTTGGCGCAGGCGAGGAAAATTCTGGCATCGTCGATATCGGGGATGGGTTAGGGGTCGCGTTTAAGATAGAATCGCACAATCATCCTTCTGCAGTGGAGCCATTTGAGGCTTCTGCGACAGGTATTGGCGGATGCGTGCGCGACATATTTACAACCGGGGCGCGGCCTATTGCTGTTCTTGGCGGGTTGAGATTCGGTACGCTGGAAAACAAGAAGGTGAAATTTTTATTCAAGGAAGTATTCAGGGGCCTTGCTCATTATGCTAATGTCGCAGAGATAAGCGCTGTGGGCGGGGATGCGTATTTTGATGAGAGCTATGAAGGCAATCCTCTGGTGAACGCGTTTGTCGTCGGGGTAGTGAAGCATGGAGATATTGTAAAAGGTGTGGCGTCAGGTAAGGGTAATCCCGTGTACTATATCGGCGGGGACACCGGGAGAGACGGCGTAGGCGGCGCGAGTTTTGCGTCTAAGGAGATCACGGAGGATTCAGGTTCAGATCCTAATGCTGTAGCTATCGGAGATCCAGAGCTTGGCAAGCGTTTGCGCGAGGCATGCCTGGAGTTGATCAATAAAAAACTCGTGGTGGGCATGCAGGATATGGGCGCGGCAGGGCTTACATGTTCTTCGTGCGAGACAGCAGCGAGGAGCGGCACAGGCATAGAAATAGACGTGGCGCTTATTCCACAGAGAGAAAAAAACATGACGCCATATGAAATCCTTCTTTCAGAATCTCAAGAAAGGATGCTCGCTATCCTTAAAAAGGGATCTGAAAAAGATGCGCTTTCTATTTTGGGCAAGTGGAAGATAAAGGCTGTTGAGATCGGCAAGGTAACAGATGACGGTATCATGCGAGTCAAGGAAAACGGCGTTACTGTATGTGAGGTGCCTGCAGAGGCATTGACAAAAAAGGCGCCGCTCTATGACAGGGAGATCAAAGAACCTGCTTATTTAAAGGAGACAAAGTCAGCTTCTTTTAAGAATTTGCCGGAGCCGGATGATTACAATAAGGTGTTGCTGCAGCTCCTGGATATCCCTACCATTGCCAGCAAAGAATCAGCGTATAAAAAGTTTACATTCGTGAAAAAAGATGAGGTCATGCAGGGCGCTGGCTCAGACGCCGCGATCGTTAAAGTAAAAGGAACGAAAAAGGCGCTGGCAATAAGCGTGGACTGTAATGGCAGGTTCTGCTACTTAAATCCTTATAATGGCGCGCAGATGGCTGTGGCAGAGGCAGCGAGGAATGTTGTATGCGCTGGCGGAAGGCCGCTCGCGATTACTGATGGATTGAATTTCGGAAACCCCATGAAGCCTGAGAATTATTGGCAATTCTACAAGTGCATAGAAGGACTTTCTGACTCGTGCAAGGCGCTGGGTACACCTGTTATAAGCGGCAACGTGAGTTTTTACAATGAAAATCCTAAGGGAGCAGTTGACCCGACTCCGATGGTGGGAATGGTCGGATTGATCGAGGATGCGACAAAGGCCGTGACGCAGGATTTTAAGAACGACGGCGATGAAATAATGCTTCTGGGCGAAAACACGCCAGGCCTTGGAGGCAGTGAATACCTCTATCATGTACACAAACAGAAAAAAGGAGACCCGCAGATTGACATGAAAGCGGAAAAGGCAGTACAGGACGCATGCCTTGAGGCAATACACTCAGGCATTATCCAGAGCGCTCACAATACTTCAGAGGGCGGATTGGCTGTGTGTCTGGCAGAGTCTTGTATCGCGAATGGCTCTACTATGAAAGGCGCTGTCATAGATTTGAGCGCGACTAAAGCTGGCATGAGGCTGGATGATCTTTTATTCGGCGAGGCGCCTTCAAGGATAGTGGTTTCTGTGAAAAGCGCTGATTCAGGAAAGCTCGAAGAGATAGCAAAGAAGTACTCAGTTGCGTGCTATAAGCTTGGTAAAGTTGGCGGAGACAAGCTTGTCATCAAGGATGCAATAGACACTCCTGTGAAGAATCTGAGTGATGCGTGGAGGAACGCTATTCCTAACAGGACAAATATTGATTGACGTATAGGTCGTAGTTCTTTATAATATAGCACACAAGTAAATATCGCGGGGTGGAGCAGTCTGGTAGCTCGTCGGGCTCATAACCCGAAGGTCCTTGGTTCAAATCCAAGCCCCGCTACCATTTGAAGCCAGCTTTTCAAGTTAGAAAAGCTGGCTTTTTTATTTTTTTGAAAATTTTTGACCCCGTTCCAAATTCTAATCGATAATCAATTTATTGTTTGTAGCTAATTGCAGCCAATTCTGACAAATTATTTGATGATATTTAAGAATTTGGAACGGGGTGAAAGAAAATAGGCCTTTCAATGTGTCTAATATATACCCCATAGTGTCATTTCCGCGAAAGCGGGAATCCATAAATAAAGAAATATGAACACTTATTATGTTTACATATTAGCAAGCAAGAAAAGCGGTACTCTCTATACCGGCATAACAAGTAATTTAATAAAAAGAGTATATGAGCACAAGACTAATATCATTAAAGGATTTACAGAGAAATATAACGTATACAGCCTTGTATATTATGAAGAATCCAATGATACCCTAGAAGTTATTACTAGAGAAAAGCGAATAAAAAAATGGAATAGGCAGTGGAAGATTAAATTGATAGAGGGGCTTAATGCTGAGTGGAGGGATTTGTATTATGAGATTATTAATTAGATTCCCGCTTTCGCGGGAATGACATATGGTTGTTCTTGCTTTCGCGGGAATGACATATGGTTGAGAATGACACTAGGACGCTATATCTAGCTCTTTTCTATTGACTCTATTCATCTATATATGGTATATTATGCCTGCTATGATACCGAGATATTCGCTTCCTAAGATGGCTAGTATCTGGAGCGAGGAGAACAAGTTTCAGAAGATGCTGGATGTTGAGATCCTTGCTTGTGAGGCAATGGCTGATCTGGGCAAGGTGCCGAGGAAAGAACTACAGAAAATCAAGTCTAAGGCAAGGTTTAACGTAAAGCGAATAGAGAAGATAGAGAAGAAGACCCGCCACGATGTAATTGCATTCCTACACAATATAGCAGAGCATGTTGGGAGCGCTTCAAGGTTTGTGCACCAGGGGCTTACCTCAAGTGATGTGCTGGATACTGCCTTGTCTTTGATGATGAAAGAGGCAGCTGGGATACTGCTCGATGACCTCAAGAAGTTAAAGTCCGAACTGCGCAAAAAGGCAAAGAAATACAAGAAGACCATAATGGTTGGCAGGAGTCATGGTGTACATGCTGAGCCAACTACATTTGGGTTAAAGATTGCCCTATTTTTTGACGAGATAAATAGATGCATTGATAGGATTGAAAAGGCGAAGGACATAATAAGCGTTGGCAAGATCTCAGGGCCTGTTGGTACGTATTCTAATGTCGAGCCCTACGTAGAGAATTATGTGTGTAAGAAATTAGGCTTAAAAGCTGCTAATATCTCGACGCAGGTTTTACAGAGAGATAGACACGCAGAATATATGTCGCAGATCGCTGTGGTAGGGGCGACGCTTGAGAAGATAGCAGTAGAGATACGTAATCTTCAGAAGACAGAGGTGCGCGAAGTTGAAGAGCCGTTTTCAAAGGGGCAAAAAGGCTCGAGTGCAATGCCGCACAAACGTAACCCTGTCATGTGCGAGAGGATTACAGGGCTTGCAAGGGTCTTACGCACAAATGCGCTGGCAGCAATGGAAAATGTCGCGCTATGGCACGAGAGAGATATAAGTCACTCTTCTGTTGAAAGGGTTATTGTACCTGACAGCACTATTTTATTGGATTACATGCTGAATGACATGATATTTATCATAAAGAACATGCATGTCTATCCACAGAATATGAGAAATAACCTGGCTAAGACGCGAGGCCTTATATTTTCAGCAAGGATTTTAGTAGAGCTTGAGAAGCGAGGCGTTGAGAGGCGCAAGGCCTATGACATTATCCAGCGATGCGCAATGGAGGTCTGGAAGAAGAATGAGAATTTCAAGGCAGCGCTGTGGATGGACAAGGATTTTAGGAAGGTAGTAAAATCAAGGGAGCTCGAGCGATTTTTCGACCTGGGGTATTACACGAAACACGTGGATAGAATCTTTAAGAAAGTGGGTATATAGCATGAAAAAAGGTAAACAGATCTACGAAGGCAAGGCAAAGAAAGTCTATGAAACTGACAAACCTGATTTATTTATTCAGGAGTTTAAGGACGACGCGACCGCGTTTGACGCTACAAAGAGAGGCACTATAAAAGAAAAAGGCGTGATAAATAACGAGATCTCATGCGCGATTTTCCAGCTTTTGGAATCAAAAGGCATCCCCACGCATTTTGTGAAGAAATTGAGCGACAGGGATATGCTTATTAAAAAGCTGAATATCGTGCTTGTCGAAGTGACGATTCGCAATGTTTCAGCAGGCGGGCTTTCAAAGCTTCTTGGTATTGATGAGGGTATTTCTTTAAAGAAGCCTGTCCTGGAATATCATTATAAAAGAGATGATCTGCATGATCCATTGATAAACGATTATCACATAGAGATGCTTGGCCTTGCCAGTGCCAAGGAGATGCAGAAGATAAAAGATTATTCTTTTAGCATCAATGAGATACTCAAGGATTTTTTTAATAAGGCTGGCTTAAAGCTAGTTGATTTTAAGCTCGAATTTGGGAGGCATAAGGGGAAGATGTTGCTTGGAGATGAGATATCTCCTGATACATGCAGGCTATGGGATAAGAAGACGAATGAAAAGCTTGATAAAGACCGTTTCAGGCGGGACCTTGGGCGAATCGAAGAGGCCTACCAGGAAGTTCTTAAAAGGATAAAAGCTTAAGATAGAAGTGATAAAAAGAGAGATATTAAAGACCTGGCAATGTATTTGAAATCAAACCAGGTCTTTATTATTTCATCTGAGGGAGGGGCGAGAGATGATCGACTATAAAAAAGCAGGTGTGGATATAGATAAATCAAATAGGTTTGTAAAGGATATTTCGAAGATGGTTGGCGGCATCGGTGGGTTTGGCGCATTTACAAGGATTCCCAAGAAATATAAAAATCCTGTACTTGTTTCGTCAACTGATGGCGTGGGTACAAAGCTAATGATCGCAAATCTATTAGATAAGCACACTACAGTGGGAATAGACCTTGTTGCCATGTGCGCAAATGATATAGTAGTCTGCGGGGCTGAACCGCTTTTCTTCTTAGATTATTTTGCAACAGGAAAACTTAATAGAAAAAAGGCCAAAAATATTGTTAAGGGCATTTTTGATGGCTGTAGTCAGGCAGGCTGCGCTCTTATAGGCGGAGAAACAGCAGAGATGCCAGATATGTATAAGAATGAGGACTATGACCTGGCTGGTTTCTGCGTGGGCGTGGTTGAAGAGAAAAGAATCATAGACGGAGACTCTGTAAAACCTGGGGATAGGATTATCGGGATTCAATCAAGTGGCCTGCACTCGAATGGATTCAGTCTTGCCAGAAAAGTCTTTAAGAAAAGCGAATTAGAAGGTAAAGCCGGAAAGACACTTTTAACGCCTACGATAATTTATGTTAAGGTGATTCAGAAATTATTAAAGAAAGTTAAAGTAAAATCTATTGCCCATATAACAGGCGGCGGTTTTTATGACAATATCCCACGCGTATTGCCGAAACAAACATCAGCGCTCGTATATAAATATTCATGGCATGTCCCTGGCATATTCAGGGAGATCCAACGTCGGGCAAAGATAGACGATAAAAAGATGTATCGCACATTCAATATGGGCATTGGTATGGCAATTGTAGTGAATAAGAAAGATCTAAGCAAGGCACACGCTGTCATTAAGAGTCTAAAGCTTAAATCATGGACAATAGGCGAGATAATTAAAGGAAAAGGGGAAGTTGTAATATGAAGGTTTTGGTAATTGGCTCAGGCGGCAGGGAACATACATTGGTATGGAAGATCAGCCAGAGCAAAAAGGTAGATAAGGTATTCTGCGCGCCTGGCAATGGCGGCATAAAAGAAATCGCCGAGCTAGTCAATATAAGCTCAGATGATATTAATGGTCTTTTAGGGTTTGCAAAGGAAAGTAAAATAGATTTAACTGTGGTCGGGCCTGAGGTAGCGCTTGTCCAGGGCATAGTCGATAGATTTAACGAACAAGGACTAAAGGTATTCGGTCCATCTAAAGAGCTTGCCATGCTTGAGGGCAGCAAGATTTTTGCAAAAGAGGCCATGAAGAAGTTTGGTTTGCCTACAGCAGATTTTAAGGTCTTTAGTGATGCGCCCAGCGCGAAGAAATATTTAAAAGAAAAGGGCACACCTATAGTTATAAAAGCAGACGGCCTTGCAGCAGGTAAAGGTGTTGTGGTGGCACAGAGTATTGAAGAGGGAGAATCTGCTATAGATAGCATGCTGGTAAAAAAGATATTTGGCGAAGCAGGAGACAGGATTATTATCGAAGATTGCCTTGAAGGCGAAGAGGCATCCATCCTTGTTTTTAGCGACGGGAAAACAATAGCGCCACTTGTCTCCTCACAGGACCATAAAAGGATCTTTGACAATGATAAGGGCCCTAATACTGGCGGCATGGGAGCGTATTCTCCAGCGCCAGTTGTCTCGCAGGAATTATTCAATGAGATAATAGAGATGGTTTTTAGGCCTATTATTGATGGTTTTGCAAAAGAAGGAAAGTTTTTTAAGGGTGTTTTATACGGCGGTATTATGATTACAAAAAAGGGACCAATGGTCCTGGAATTCAATGTGAGATTTGGTGATCCTGAGACGCAGGCCATTTTACCAAGATTAAAATCTGATTTAGTAGATGTGATGCTGGCGTGCATTGATGGAAGACTTGATAAGATAAGACTCGAGTGGGATAATAGAACCTGTATAGCAGTTGTTGCCGCGTCTGGGGGATATCCTGGGACATATGAGAAACATAAAGAGATAATCGGGACAGGGAATTTCAAGGATAAAAAAGATATAGTTGTGTTTCATGCAGGCACTGTAGCCCAGGACGGAAAGATTTTTACAAGTGGAGGCAGGGTCCTGGCTGTCACAGGTTTTGGAGAAGGCATTAAAACTGCAAAACAAAATGCATACACAGCAATAGAGAAGATAAAATTTGACGGCATGTATTATAGAAAAGACATAGGAGATAAGGCAATTAGAAAACTCTAAACACTAAACTCTAAATACTAAACAAACTACAAACCCTAAACTCAAATTCTCCAAACAGCTGTTTATAGTTTGGGATTTAGTGTTTGTTTAGAGTTTAGTGTTTCGGATTTAGGGTTTGATAACGGAGGCGATATGGTTACTAAAAAGAGACCAGTGGTAGGTATACTGATGGGTAGTAAATCTGATGCAGAGACAATGGCTGAAACAGAGAAGATCTTAAAGGAGCGCAAGATTCCATATGAGATAAATGTTATTTCAGCTCACAGGAATCCTGAAAAAGTACGTTCTTATACCAAGGCTGCTAAGAAAAAAGGCATTAAGATCTTGATATGCGGGGCAGGCATGTCTGCGGCCTTAGCAGGAGTTGTCAGTGCTTATACGGACTTGCCAGTCATTGGTGTTCCAATGCACACCAAGGCTTTAAATGGAGTAGATTCTTTACTTTCTACTGTGCAGATGCCAGGAGGCGTACCTGTTGCATGCATGGCAATAGGTAAAGCAGGCGCCAAGAACGCCGCTATACTAGCCAGTCGCATTTTAGCATTGTAGCAACTTGCTCCCCCTGTGGGCTTTTTCCCCTCTGTAGTAGGCCAGGTTTAAACCTGGCCTACTACAGAGGGGAAGTGTAAAGTTACAGAGGGGGAGCATAAAGTTAGGAATGAGGATGAAGGTTGTAAAAGTAAATCCTAATTTTCCAGAGCCGCATGTTATAGAAGAAGGGGCTCGTCTCTTAAAAGAGGGAGGACTTGTTGCCTTTCCTACAGAAACTGTGTATGGGGTTGGTGCGAATCTTTTGGATAAAAAGGCAATCGACAGGCTCTATAAGATAAAGAAAAGGCCAAAGGGTAAGCCGTTTACCATTCATATCGCAAGATTCGAGGCATTAAAGGAGCTAAAGGTTAATTTGTCGGAACGTGCAGAAAAGATCGTTAGAAAATTCTGGCCAGGTCCTCTGACAGTCCTGGTACTCAACAAGAAAAAGGAAAAAATAGGCATCCGCATGCCTAATAACAAAGTGGCGTTAGCGCTTATAGATAAGGCATCTCTACCTATAGTCGCGCCCAGCGCAAATCTCTCTGGGAAAAACCCGCCTACTTCAGCTAAGGAAATAATTCTTGATGTTGATATGGTATTAGACGGTGGAAATACGGCAATCGGCATAGAATCAACAGTATTAGACGTCACAGTAAATCCTTTTAAGATATTGAGAAAAGGCGCGCTTTCAGGAGAAGATCTTTTGGCTGACTACCACGTGCTTTTTGTATGCACTGGCAACAGCTGTCGCAGTGTCATGGCAAAGGGGATGCTGGAGAAGTTTCTAAAAGAGGCTGGCTTGTCTAAGAAGGTGCGTGTTGATTCTGCTGGCACAGGAGGATTTGCAGGGATACCTGCCGCGACAAATACAATAGAGGTCATGAAGGAAGAGGGCGTGGATGTCTCAGCTCATAGAGGAAAACCAATAAGTCCTGCGCTATTGAAAAAATCAGATTTTGTCTTTGTCATGGAAGATGTGCACAAAAGATATATAGTGAATGCTTTACCAAAGACAGCCTTAAAGACAAGGCTTCTTAAAGAAGCTAGTGGTATACCTGATCCAATAGGAAAGTCTATCGAAGAATACAGGCGCATCAGGGATATTATAAAGGATAGTGTTGAGAATATATTTTTAGAATTATTTAAAAAGGAGAATAAGGGATGAAGATAGCTATTGGCGCAGATCACGGCGGTTTTAATTTAAAACAAGGGCTTGTAAAGTTTTTAAAGAAGAAAGGTCACAGCGTAAAGGATTTTGGTACATTTTCAAAAGAGAGTTGTGATTATCCGATTTATGGCTACAAGGTTGCAAGGGTAGTTGGCCGCGCTAGATTTCCTAAGGGAATACTTATCTGTACTACAGGCATTGGCATGTCAATGGTCGCCAATAAGGTCAAGGGCGTGCGCGCCGCGCTTTGCGATAGAACAGATATTGCGCGTTTAAGTAGAGAACATAATGATGCCAATGTTTTAGTATTAGCGTCAAAAGTCACTGCGCCCTCTAAAGCAAAAAGAATAGCAGCTGTCTGGCTTTCAACACGCGCCCTTGGCGGGAGACATCAAAGGCGCGTTCGAAAAATCTAAGCAGCTTATAGCAGCTGTAGGGCACACTTTAGTGTGCCAAAAACTGTGACAATAAGAGCGGAATTTTTGGAGGCGACATGAATTCATTAAAAAAAATCGATCCGGAGATCTACGAGGTTATCAAAAAGGAGTTAGTCAGACAGCGGGATAATGTTGAGCTTATAGCGAGCGAGAATTTTGCAAGCCTTGCCGCGCTGGAGGCTCAAGGGTCTGTCCTGACTAATAAATATGCTGAAGGGTACCCGTCAAAGCGCTGGTATGGTGGCTGCGAACATGTTGACGAGGCAGAGCGTTTAGCGATCAAAAGGGCGAAAAAGGTTTTTGGCGCAGAACATGCCAATGTGCAGCCGCATTCAGGCACACAGGCAAACATGGCTGTGTATTTCGCATTGCTAAAACCAGGTGATACGATCCTTGCAATGGACCTTGCCTGTGGAGGGCATCTCTCGCATGGCCTGGGGCATAATTTCTCAGGGAAGTTTTATAATTTTATATCCTATGGGGTGAATAAAAAGACTGAGCAGATCGATTATGATGAAGTAGCTTCTCTTGCGAGCAAGAATAAACCACGGATGATCGTGGCAGGAGCAAGCGCGTATCCGCGCACCATAGATTTTAAGAAATTTAGACAAATAGCAGATTCTGTAGGCGCGTATCTCTTTGTGGATATGGCGCATTTTGCAGGACTTGTGGCCGCGGGCCTTCATCCAAATCCCGTAGCTTATGCAGATGTGGTGAGCGCTACCACGCATAAGACCTTACGCGGCCCAAGAGGTGGCCTTATACTTTGTCGCAAGGAATTAGCTAAAAAGATAGACACAGAGGTTTTTCCAGGTGTCCAGGGTGGGCCATTAATGCATGTCATAGCCAGTAAGGCAGTGGCATTTAAACAGGCGCAGGCAAAAGAATTTAAGGAATATCAAGCCCAGATCATAAAGAATTCAAAGACATTGGCGAAGTCTCTTGAAGATTCTGGTTTCAGGATAGTGTCTGGAGGAACAGATACGCATCTTTTGCTGGTGGATTTGGGACCGAAAGGCATTACTGGAAAAGAGGCAGTATTGATCCTCGATAAGGTGCATATAACTGTTAATAAGAATCTAATACCTTTTGATAAAAAGAGCCCTGCTGTTACAAGCGGCGTAAGGCTGGGTACGCCTGCAGTCACGACAAGAGGTATGCTTGAGAAAGAGATGAAAGAAATAGCAGCAATAATAGACTGCGCATTGACAGAGAAAAACGATACTTCAGCCTTAAATGAATGCGCAAAAAAGATATCAGCGCTTCTTAAAAAGTTTCCTCTTTACCGGGAGGTAAAATTATGAAATGTCCATTCTGCGGTCACAAGGAAGATAAGGTCATTGATTCGCGTTCTTCTGAAGAGGGTCGTTCGATCCGGCGTCGTCGGGAATGCCTCAAGTGCAAGAGGCGTTTCACAACATACGAAAATATAGAAGAGACGTCTCTCATGGTAATAAAAAAAGATGGCAGGCGCGAACCATTCGACAGGAAAAAAGTATTGGCGGGACTTAAAAAGGCATGCGAGAAAAGACCAATAAGCATGCAGCAGCTCGAAGACCTCGCGGAAAAAATAGAATATACACTTCAGAGTAAATTTGAAAAAGAAGTAGACGCTAGTCAGGTAGGCGAGCTGCTAATGGAGGAACTTTATAAATTAGATGAGGTTGCCTACGTGAGATTTGCCTCTGTTTACAGGCAGTTTAAGGATATAAATCAATTTATGAAGGAGCTCAAGGGCCTCCTGAGCCATAGTAAGTAGTTTATTCCGCGGTATAACTTACAAAATCCGACTTTTTCTTTAATTCCTCGAAATATTTATTAAAACTGTCTTGTTTCTTTTTTGCAAGAAGCTCTTCTTTAAAGCCTTCCTTTTCCTCAATAAACTTGATCTCATCCATGTCCTGATATTCATCAAGCCTTAATAGGGCCCATGTTTCTGCCATTTTTATAGGGCCTGGTATTTCGCCTATTTTTAATGAGGCGCACGCTTTTACAAAGTCTTTGGCAGGGCCTAATGCAGGTATGTAGTCGTTTCTGGTTATAAGATCAGTCTCTTTGATTTCCTTTCCGATACTCTCGAGGGTTTGCCCATTTTTTATTCTTGCGTGAATTTTCTTAGCTTCCTTCTCAGATAACCCTATGGATTTATTTTTTGTATAAGAGGTTATTACAGTATCGCGTGTTTCTGAAAACTCAGGTATATAAGAGGCCTTTCTCTCTTCCAACCCTATCATGTAAAAACCCTTATCAGTTTTAATAAGGACATTTGATATTTCTCCATCACCCAGCTCAAAACCCCTCTTTGTAAATTCATATGACCAGCCTATGTCTGGGATCTCCTCCTGCATATTAAAAAAGCCTGTTTCTTTTGCCTCAAGCGCAAACGCTTTAGCAGTTTTTTCCATATCTTTTTTATCCAAAAGACTATCCAGGACCCTATAAGACAGCTCTTCCGCAAGGCTGGTCTTTTTTTCCATGCCGAGTTTTTCAGATATACTCTTTTTTATTGTCTCGTCCAACACCGGCATTTCTTCTGAATCAGGTTTTTCATAATCCGCGATATGCTCTTCGAAATATCTCTTAATAGCTTCTTCATCCACATAGACCTCTTTATCAAATTGAGAAAAAAGGACTTCTATATATTTTACATTGATTTCCTCAGGCTTTCTGAACAAGCCCCTGTTCTCTTTGTAGAATTTTATAAGATCTAGTTCTTGATAGTGTACATCCTTTTCAAATTCGCCAAACGGTATTGATATATAAGACGCCTTTATCTTCTCGAATTTTTTCCTGTACTCTTTTTTTACTTCTTCGTCAGTTATAGAGACGCTGGAGGTGGCTTTTTCTCTGAGTTTGGAGATAAGGATATCATCGCGCAGTTTGTTTTCCCACGAACGCGCGGCCTGGCCAAGCATTGATTTATATAATTTTTTATCAAATTTACCATCGCGCTGGAAGGCAGGAGCTGAGGTGATCCTTTCTACTACTTCACTATCGTTAGCGGATATCTTCTCTCTTTTTGCCGCTTCCAATAAAAGCAAACGGTTCCATGCCATCTGGTCAATGAATTCAGCAGGCACATTGTTGCCAAATGTCCTTATGGCCTGATCTCTTGCGACGCGCCACATATCAGCATGTTTATCGAAAGAGATCTTTTTATTAAAGATCTTTCCTGCGTAGTTTGGACCTTTGCCTCTTTTTTTTCCAGTCGAGCCAGCTCCCCATACGACAAAGGCAGGGATTATTATTATAGCCAGCCCCCAAACTATGCGCTTCATATTCTTTTTCTTGCGTAGGAATTTTAATAACATGCTAACCATTATACACTTTATGTATTGAAAAATCTATGTTAAAATATTCATATGATGAAAAACCAAGAGATAGCTGAGGTCTTTAGACAGATTGCACAGATCCTTGAGGTAAGGGGAGAGAACGTATTCAGGGTTCGCGCGTATGAGCGCGCAGCACGCAACATAGAATCTATGCCTGAAGATATAGAGGTTTTTGTAAAAGAAGAGAGACTCACAGCCATACCTGGCATTGGAAAAGACCTGGAAGAAAAGATAAAAGAGATTGTTTCAAGCGGGAGGCTTGAGTATTTAGAAGATCTGAAGAAGAATACGCCAAAAGGACTTATTCAGATGCTATCTATACCGGGCGTAGGACCTAAGACAGCAAAGCTATTATACGATAAATTACAGATACAGGACATGGTGATGCTTGAGAGAATGGCTCACATGGGAAAGATAAAAGATGTCCCTGGCATAAAACAGAAGACCGTTGAAAATATACTGCGCGGCATAGAGCTTATTAAAAAAGGTAGAGACAGGATGGATCTAAAGACAGCAATGGACGCATCCCAGAATTTTATCGAGCAGCTTAAAAAGTTAAAGGAAGTAAAAAGGATAGATCCTGCTGGCAGCCTGAGGCGAATGAAGGATACAGTGAGGGATATTGATATATTGGTTTCCTCGAAGAGCCCTGGCAAGGTCATGGATAGTTTTACGAGGCTACCAGATGTGCGAGACGTACTTGCAAAAGGCCCAACAAAATCGTCAATAGTTACAAAAGATGGCATACAAGTAGATGTAAGGGTAATAAAAAATGCTTCATACGGCGCCGCGCTTATGTACTTCACTGGTTCAAAGGAGCATAATATAAAATTACGTCAGCTGGCGATAAAAAAAGGTCTGAAGCTGAATGAATATGGCTTATTCAGGAAGGAAAAGGCAATAGCAGGCAAGACCGAGATAGAAATATGCAAGAAATTAGGCATTAGCTATATCTCTCCTGAGCTAAGAGAGGACAGGGGTGAAGTCGAGGCGAGCATAGAAGGGGATCTTCCAAAGCTCGTGGAGCTAAAGGACGTAAAAGGCGATCTGCACGCGCATTCTAAATGGTCTGATGGTGGGAGTTCCATAGAGGAGGTTGTTCTAAAGGCAAGAGAACTGGGTTATGAATATATTGCTATTACAGATCATTCGCAGGGCCTTAAGATAGCACAGGGCTTAAATAGGGATGAACTAAAATCCAAGAAAAAAGAGATAGATAGCCTGAACAAGAAGTATAAGGATATAAAGGTATTATATGGTACAGAGGTGGACATTGATTCAGATGGGAACCTGGATTATCCTGACGATATCTTAAAGGATATGGATATTGTTATAGCTGCAATACATTCTGGGTTTAAGCAGTCAAAGGAGAAGATAACCGAGCGTATTATTAAGGCATGCCAGAACAGGTATGTTAATATCTTGGCGCATCCTACTGGTAGGCTCTGGGGCGCAAGAGAGCCGTATGAGATAGAGCTCGAAGAGATACTTAAGGTATGTAGGGATACAAATACAGCCATTGAGATAAATAGTTATCCCCAGCGGCTGGACCTAAATGACACAGGTTGCCGCATGGCAAAGGAAAAGGGCGTTAAAATAGCAATAAATACAGACGCGCACATTGCCGCAGAACTTGATAATATTAACCTAGGCATCTCCGTAGCCCGCCGAGGCTGGCTTGAGAAAAAGGATGTAATAAATACTTTGTCCTTTGAGAAATTGAGGGATAGGCTTTAACCCAAAAGGAAGCCTGGTCGCTCAGGTGAAAATTTCCCCTGCACCACTCAGACCAAGGGGTCTTGGGGACGCAAAATTTTCCCAGCGTGAAAATTTTGCTCTTTTTTTACGCTCGCTCGCTAAAGTAGACAAAACAGTCACTGACTGTTTTGTCTACTTTAGCACCGTGCCCGCTCGCGTAAAAGAAGCCCCAATACCCCTTGGTCTGAGTGGTGCAGGGGAGCGACCAGGCCTCCTTTTGGGTTTAAGACACGTAAAAAACCTTTAATAATCACGCTTTTTATGTTATAATAAAAACTAGTTAAGAGAAAGGCAAAGGCTATTTTTTTGGGTGGATTATGAGGAAGTTTAGAAAAAGGTATAATTTTAGGTTGAGGGTTAATATAGCCTTAGTATTTATGACAATAGCAATACTGGCGTATCAGAGTTTTGCCTATGCATTAAGAATACCGATGATGTCCACTTTTAATCTAAGGGAAAATGTCAACAGTCTTGATTTTGCACGAGTGATTATGATTTCCTCTGGTTTAGAAGTAAAGTACGATCCTTATTTTGAAGTTAATAGGCTACGTGAAAGGATATTAGAAGGCGAAAACATTGATACTATGTCCGAACTCTCTGGCTATGAATATGGCTTAGGAGCTCTTGTTAGACTAGGTAAATTGAGAAGGTATATTTATGTTAAAGGTAGTGTAACCGGAGACGGGGATTATTATCACATCTCTATAGATTCTAAGGCGTTACCTCGGAAACGATTATCTTATATTTACGATAGCTTCGCAAAGGTAGAGTCTTACCCTCATCCAGATACAGAATGCAAGACAAAATTGTCATTTAGTATTTTGAAAGATAAAGAAGTGCATGAGTTTTATACTGAAATAGCTGGTGAGATTTTGCTAGGAGCAGACTTTACTTCGATTTATCAAAACCGCGCTACTTTGGTTTTGAAGGAAGAAGCTCTAAGGCAACTATTGAAGGCATTGAAACAGAAAGATTTAATTGAGACAAAAGAAGCTCATCAAGCTGAAAAGGATGGCAGACTTGTTTTATCACTTAAAGTTAGCGAGCCTATAATAGATATACTTTTCTTGGTAAGTATTTTTGTTGGAGAAATTAATATCAGAAAACCATTTGAGTTGGTTATCTTTTCTGAAACAAATACAGACACAAAAGAAATCTTTGAGAGACAAAAAACTTTATTTGCAAAGAAAATATCAAAAAAACAGACAGAACAGATTGTAGAAGAAGTGGTTATCCCCGAAATACAAGTCAGAAAGGGGATGTAAGCTTAATTTGTTTATATTTGGCAGGGCTGGGGCCGTAGGCACATTAGGAAGGTTTTGGCAAATGTCCGCAAGGATCCGCCTAAGGCGGACCGTAGCGGACGGCAAAATCTCTCCAGTGCCGAAGGCCCTAGCCCGGCCCTGCCAAAACCTACTATTGACTACCTACTCTTGATTTGTTATAATGAATACAGATATAAGTTACCCCATTCCAAATTCTGAGTGATGCGCGATTTATTTTTTGGAACTACTTGCGTGCAATTCTAATGGGTTATTCGATGATTTTTAAGAATTTGGAACGGGGCAAATTCGCACAGCAATTTACGTTCACGTTGTTCCGTAAATTGCGTGCTCATTTGAAAGAGGTGAATTATGGCGAGAAGAGCATGGCTTTTGTCGCTTTTTCTGGCGATCATAATCTCTTTGGGGGTGTTCACTCTTAAGGGCTTTGGCAGGGAGCAAAAATCTTCCAGTGATGCCAAAGACATTAAAGAGCTCTCAGAGAAGATAGATGAAGTTTTAAAGAATCAACAGGATATGATAGCGCGTCTCGAGGATGTACGGGCGCAGCAGGATATAATAAGGGTCAGGGCTTCGCGATAGAACCCAAGGAGAAACTATGACTAGTACAAGCGAAGTCTCTATTATTGTATCTTTTGTGGCCGGGCTCTTGACGTTTCTTTCTCCGTGTGTCCTACCTCTTTTTCCCTCATATATAACATATATAACAGGGCGGTCTTTTGAGGATTTAAAGACTGGCGGATCTTCCTTTAATATAAGAAAGATCACTGTTTTACATTCCTTATTTTTCATACTCGGGTTTTCTATCGTATTTATGCTTCTCGGTATCACATTCGCGTACCTGGGAAGCTTCTTTGGCATAAGAAAGAGCTGGCTGGAAAAAGCAGGCGGGATACTCATAATTCTATTCGGCCTGCATATGGCTGGCGTGTTTAATCTGGGTTTTTTGAGTCGAGCGAAAAAAACAGCCCTTGCTAAAAGAAAAACAGGTTATTTTAGCTCTTTGTTAATAGGTATGGCATTTGCTTTTGGCTGGACACCGTGTGTGGGCCCTATACTTTCAACAATACTTATATACGCGTCCACGCTCGAGAGCCTGCCCAGGGCAATAATGCTTTTGTCGTTTTATTCAATGGGTCTGGGCGTACCGTTTTTGATCTCGAGTCTCTTGATAAACCAGTTTCTTTTTATATTTAACCGCTTCAAGGGTTTTATGAAATTCGTCCCGATAATTACAGGAGTATTCTTAATAGGCGTAGGCATACTGCTATTCTTAGGGATATTTTCAAAACTTGCAGGCATGCTTGCTGCATAGAGGGAAAGTTCATGGGTAAGAAAACCATTATTATTATATCAGTCCTTGTTTTGACAGCTATTATTTTATTCACCTGGTTCAGCGGGATCAATAAGGTGCCCGAGGTAGTTTATAGGCCTGCCCCTGATTTTGCGCTTCTGGATATAAATGGTAATGAAACTACTCTGTCTAATTTGAAAGGCAATATAGTGATACTTGATTTTTGGGCAACATGGTGTCCGCCCTGCAAGGCAGAGATACCGCACTTTATAGAGCTTCAGGATGAGTATAGAGATGAAGGTCTTGAGATAATAGGTATTTCATTTGACTGGAATGCAGAGAGGATATTAGGCGGTTTTGCAGAAGAGAATGGCATTAATTACACGCTTTTAATAGGGACAGACGAGGTCAGCGACCTATATGGCGGCATAATGTCTCTACCTACAACCTTTGTCATAGATAGAGATGGCGGCATAAGAAAAAGATATATAGGTTACAAGGGAAAAGAAGTATTTGAGAAAGACATAAAGGAGCTTTTATGATCGTCAGTCAAAAAAAACCCTTTGAAGAAATATTGAAAGCGTTGGGGTCAAAGAAGAATGTCTTTTTAGTTGGCTGCGGGGATTGCGCTACTACTTGCAAGACTGGTGGAGAAAAAGAAGTTTTGGAAATGAAAAAACTCCTGGAAGAAAATGGCAAGACTGTTACTGGATGGGCAATACCTGATTCTCCGTGTATTGCAAGCCAGACAAAGATGGTCTTTGCAAAGAACAAGAAGGCAATCGACGCATCTGACGCGTTTTTAGTGCTTTCATGTGGTCTTGGAGTACAGTCTGTTCTGGATAATGACAGGGCAAAGAGACTTGTTTGTACGGGATGCGATACGCTGTTCGGATCTATAGTAGATAAGACTGGCGTTGGATTTTTCGAAAGATGCGCAATGTGCGGGGAATGCGTGCTTAATGTTACAGGAGGCATTTGTCCTGTTACAAGGTGCGCAAAGGGTCTTTTAAACGGGCCATGCGGTGGTTCAGATAAGGGAAAATGCGAAATAGATAAGGATCAGGACTGCGCATGGATATTGATCTATAATAGGCTTAAGGAATTAGGCAGCTTAGAGAATATGAAGAAGCGAAGGCCAGCAAAGGATTATTCTAAGACTACTAAGCCGAGAAAACTTTTAGTAAAAGGAGAATAAGGTCATGGAAGGGTTTAACACTCAATACAGTGAAAAGGTGATGGAGCATTTCAGGAATCCCAGGAATGTGGGAGAGATTCTGGACGCAGATGGAATTGGGAATGTCGGAAACGCAGTCTGTGGAGACATCATGAAGCTCTATATTAAGGTGAGAGACAATATAATTGTGGATGCAAAGTTTAAAACGTACGGATGTGGCGCAGCTATTGCCACTAGCAGTATGGTGACAGAACTTGTCAAGGGAAAGACTGTCGACGAGGCACTGAAACTTTCTAACAGGGCTGTTGCAGAGGCGCTAGGGGGATTACCTCCTATAAAGATGCATTGCTCGCTGCTCGCAGAGCAGGCACTTAAATCAGCAATCGATGATTATTTAGAAAAGAGTGGCAAGAAAAAGGCATGAATAGAAAAGAAGTCTTAAGGAAAAAAATGAGACAACTATTAAATCGTCAAACAAAGTTGGAAAGGAGAATCAAAAGCAAAGCTATACAAAAAAAGCTATTTTCACAAAAAGAATTTTTAACATCAAAGTGCGTGATGCTTTATGTTTCAAAGGGCACGGCCGAAGTAGAGGCAGGTCCTATAATAAAAAAGGCCCTTTCAATGGGCAAAAAGGTGGTTTTACCAGTTACCTTAGTGAGAGAGAAGAATTTGAGGCCTGTTTGTTTTACAGGTTTCAAGCAGGGCATGAAAAAAAGCCTGTATGGTATTTACGAACCAAGAGAATCTAAACCTGGAAAATCTTTTAATGCGAAGAAGGTAGATCTGATAATAGTACCTGGCGTAGCTTTTGATAAAAAGAACAACAGGCTCGGTCGTGGTAAGGGCTATTATGATAGTTTTTTAAAACGCATACCCAAGGATACGCCTAAGATAGGCCTAGGCTTTAGATTTCAGGTTTTGGATAAAATACCTACCACTGCTCGCGACATCCCTCTCACTGCTGTCATCACTAACTAGGCAAGTCACATTTTACATATACAGTCAGGAGGTGTTTACAATGGAATCGAATATTAAGACGATCATCTCTGTAATAGAGGTCCTGGTTTTTATCCTGGTGTTTTTCGCGGGATATTTTATAAGAAAGTTCTTTTCTGAAAAACATCTGAGAGAGAACGAGGAGAGGACGAAAAAGATCTTAGAGGAGTCAAAGAAGGAGCTGGATAATAGAAAGAAAGAGCTTGAGCTTGAGGCAAGGGATTCAAAATATAAGGTCCGTTCAGATTTTGAGCGCGAGACAAAGGAAAAGCGCCTCGAGATCACAAATCTTGAAAAGAAGCTCTTGCAAAAAGAGGAAAATATCGATCGCAAAGTAGATATACTTGATAAGAAGGATGGGGATATCTCGAAGAGAGAAGGCCTTCTTGTGGGTAAAGAGAAGTCTATTGAAACGAGACAAAACGATCTTTCAAGGCTCATCGCGGAGGAAAGGCAAAAACTTCAGAGGATATCAGGCCTTAGCGTAGAAGAAGCAAAGAAACTCTTTTTGCGCAGGGTAGAAGATGATGCGCAGCAAGAGGCGCAGAAGCTTTTCAAGGAGATCCTGGACAGATCCAAGGAGTCTGCGAACAAGAAGGCAAAAGAGGTCTTATCAAGCGCTATACACAAATGCGCCGCAGAGCATGTCACTAATACCACTGTGTCTGTGGTGCCTCTTCCGAATGATGAGATGAAAGGAAGGATCATAGGAAGGGAAGGCAGAAACATAAGGGCTCTCGAGGTCGCCACAGGTATTGACGTGATCAACGATGATACTCCAGAGGCAGTAATACTTTCTGGTTTTGATATGGTAAAGCGCGAGATAGCCAGGGCAAGCCTTGAGCGACTTTTGCAGGACGGCAGGATTCATCCAGGCCGCATAGAAGAGGTCGTAGGCAAGGTAAAGCACGAGATGGATAATACCATAAAAGAAGAAGGCGAGCATACTATTTTTGAATTAGGCCTTCAGCGCGTGCATCCTGAGATCGTCAGGCTTATAGGTAGGCTGAAATACAGGACCAGTTATGGCCAGAATGCTTTACAGCACATGAAAGAGGTAAGCATTATCATGGCTGTTATGGCCGGGGAATTAAATCTGGACGTGACTCTGGCAAAACGCATAGGGCTTTTGCATGATATAGGAAAGGCAGTTACTCACGAAGTAGAAGGCCCGCACGCTGAGATAGGCGCAAAGCTAGCAAAGAAATATGGCGAATCTCAGGAGATCGTGAACGCGATCGCCTCTCACCACGAGGAAGAAGAGCCAAGCTCTATCTACGCCATACTTTTACAGGCTGCTGACACAGTCAGCGCGACAAGGCCTGGCGCGCGAAGAGAGACGCTTGAGAACTACATAAAACGCCTTGAGAAATTAGAGGCTATAGCGGATTCGTTCAAGGGTGTTGAAAAGGCATATGCTATACAGGCAGGCAGGGAGATAAGAGTAATGATCCAGCCAGACAGGGTCAGTGACCTGCAGGCAATAGGCCTTGCCAGAGAGATAAGTAAGAAAATAGAAGAAGGCCTTGAATACCCTGGTCAGATAAGGGTGACTGTGATCAGGGAGACGAGAGCGATAGAGTACGCAAAATAAAATATGAAAATTCTACTGATTGGTGACATAGTTGGTAGGCCTGGAAGAGAGGCTGTTAAGCGAATAGTGCCTGAGATTCGCAAGGATAGGTGTATAGATCTTGTCATTGCGAATGCTGAGAATATTGCTGGCGGCTCAGGTCTTACTATTGATACTGCGGACGAGCTCTTAAACGCTAAAGTGGATGTATTGACTGCAGGAGATCATATATGGAAGAAAAAAGAGATATATGAGAAGTTAGAGAAAGATAAAAGGATCTTGCGGCCAGCAAATTATCCAGACGAATGTCCTGGTAGAGGGTCAACTGTTGTTAAACTGGGTTCTGGTAAAAAGGTAGGCGCGGTAAATGTGCTTGGCAGGGTTTTTATGAATAACATTGACGCGTGTCCTTTTAAGACCGCAGAAAGAAAAGTAAAAGAACTTTCTGAAGAGACAAAGATCATCCTGGTGGATATACACGCGGAAGCTACGAGCGAGAAAATAGCTTTAGGGAGATTTCTCGACGGAAAGGTAAGCGCGATATTCGGGACCCACACGCATGTCCAGACAGCAGATGAGAAGATCCTGCCGTATGGAAGCGCTTATATAACAGATCTGGGCATGACAGGCGCTCAAGATTCAGTTATAGGTCGAAAGGTAGAGCCTATTGTAGAGCATTTTCTTACCTATATGCCAACGAAATTCGAGATGGCAGATAAGGATGTAGAGCTTCAGGGGGCGATAGTTGAGGTAGATGAAAAGACAGGCAAGGCAGTCTCTATAGAAAGAGTGAAAGAAAAAATAGAAAGCTATTTATAATATGGTCAAAGAAGGAACCTTTGTATACCAGGTAAGCGAATTAACCTCAGGCATAAGGACAGTTCTTGAGTCCTCTTTTTCCAATATATGGGTGGAAGGCGAGATCTCTAATTTTAAAAGTCATTCATCAGGTCATTTTTATTTTACATTAAAGGATGACAGGAGTGAATTAAAATGCACATTTTTCAAAAATTGTAATGTAAAAAATAAATTTGAAATACAGGATGGCATGCAGGTGATATGTTTTGGCAGGGTGAGTGTGTTTGAAAAGCGAGGCCAGTATCAGATGAATGTCATAAAGATGGAGCCCAAGGGCGTAGGGGCCTTGCAGCTGGCATTTGAACAATTAAAAGAGAGACTTTTTAAAGAAGGCCTGTTTGACCAGGCGCGCAAAAGACCAATACCAATGCTTCCGAACAGGATCGGTATAGTGACTTCTCCGACTGGCGCAGCTATCAGAGACATGCTTCATGTATTGGACAAGAGATTTTCAAATGTAGAAGTAGTGATAAATCCTGTAAAGGTGCAGGGCCAGGGAGCAAAAGAAGAGATAGTAAGGGCAATAGAGGGTTTTAATAAGCTGGGCAATATTGACGTAATGATAGTAGGACGAGGCGGCGGAAGCTTAGAAGATCTGTGGGCGTTTAATGAAGAGATAGTTGCCCGTGCCATACATGCTTCAAAGATACCTGTTATAAGCGCTGTGGGCCATGAGATAGACTGGACGATCAGTGATTTTGTAGCAGACCTTAGGGCGCCAACACCTTCTGTGGCTGCAGAGCGCGCTATTGCGAATAAAGGGGAGATCGCTGAGAGATTGGAGAATCTGGAAAGAAGGCTCAAGGAGTATCCTTTGAATATAGTAAAGGAATATGAGCAGCGATTAGATGATATAGAAGATGGATTGAGTCTGAGATTCAGGCATTATATTGAGATCAAGGAAGGGAATTTTAGGCTGCTTTCTGAGAAATTAGAGATATTAAGCCCTCTGGGAATTTTAGGCCGCGGGTATAGCATTAGTTTTAAATTGCCAGAAGGAAAAGTCCTTAAAGACGTAAAATCTCTCAAGACAGGGGATATGATAGAGACGAGACTTTCAAAAGGAAACTTCAGAAGCAGAGTAGAGTAGTCGAATGAGGACATAAGTTACGAAAATCTATGATTTTCGTAACTTATTAGTCCGAATTCGACCCCGTTCCAAATTCTGAGTGATGCGCGATTTATTTTTTGGAACTACTCGCGTACAATTCTGATAGGTTGTTTGATGATCTTTAAGAATTTGGAACGGGGTTCAATTCGCAGACGCCATTGGCATCTGCGATGCCAATGGCTACAAGTTACGAAAATTTTCAATTTTCGTAACTTGTCTGCTCATTGAAGGGGGTTATAATGGCAAAGGAATTAAAATTCGAAGAGATGATGAAAAATCTGGAGACAATCGTGAATGATTTAGAGAGTGGCGAGATGCCTCTGGATGAGTCATTGAAGAAATACGAGGATGGTGTTAAGCTTCTTCATCAATGCAGGAAGCGGCTAGACGAGACAAAACGCAAGGTCGAGGTCCTGGTTAAAAAAGGCGGCAAGCTTACAACGGAGCCATTCGAGGAATGAACATCAAAAAATATATTACGAATAAGAAAAAGGTTATAGATAAGGCATTGGATGGGTATTTGCCTTGCGCAACGACAAAGCCGGCAGTGATCCACAAGGCTATGAGGTATGCAGTGCTTCCGGGCGGGAAGAGGATACGGCCTATTTTGACTATTGCTAGTTTTGAGGCATGCGAGGGAAAAGGAAATGCTATTATGCCAGTCGCCTGCGCGATAGAACTTATACATACGTATACGCTTATTCATGATGATCTGCCTTGCATGGATAATGATGATTATAGGCGTGGAAAATTGAGCTGCCATAAGAAATTCAATGAGGCGATCGCGCTTTTGGCGGGAGATGCGCTATTGACACTGGGCTTTGAGTTAACAAGTAAGTCGGATATCGTAAAGGAAGTCTCAAGGGCCATAGGGAGCCAGGGCACTATAGGAGGCCAGGTCTTAGATATGGCCAAGGGTAAGAAGGATTTAGATTATGTTACAAGTCACAAGACAGGCGCGCTTTTTGAAGTTGCGCTAAAGGCCGGAGGCATGTTTAAAGGCGTTGGAAAGAAAAAACTAACCGCCCTTAGCAAGTTTGGTAGAGATATTGGTTTTACATTTCAACTCATAGATGACCTGATAGATAAAGATGGTTATGTAAAAGTTTACGGGGCGCCTCACCTCAGAAAAATGACAGAGCTTTTGACAAGACGCGCAAAGGCCCACCTGGATATTTTTGGCAAAAAAGCCAAGATCTTACAGGAAATAGCAGATCTTATATTGAAAAGACATGACTAAGTTGCTTGATAATATAAATAACCCAGTTGATTTAAAAAAGCTGAGCGTAGATGAATTGCCAGTTTTGACTCAGGAGTTAAGGGATGCTATTGTTGAGACAGTTTCCAATTCTGGCGGGCATCTTGCCTCGAGTCTTGGCGCGGCAGAGCTTATAACAGGCATACATTATTGTTTTAACGCGCCTGAAGACATTATTATATGGGATGTAGGGCATCAGGCATATGCGCATAAGCTGTTGACCGGCAGGAAGGACAGGTTTAAGACATTACGGCAGCTTGGGGGCCTGAGCGGATTTCCAAATAGATTTGAAAGCGAGTTTGATGTTTTTACTACAGGGCATGGATCTACGTCTATCTCTACCGCGCTTGGCATGGTCGCTGCCAGAGACCTGGAAAATAAATCGCATAGGGTGGTAGCTGTTATAGGTGACGCGTCTTTAGGAGGAGGCATGGCCTTTGAGGCGCTCAATCACGCGGGACATCTTCGCAAAAAATTTCTTGTAATACTTAATGACAATGAGATGAGCATATCTCGAAGCGTAGGCGCGTTAAGTAAATATTTAAATAGGATCATAACAGCCCCCAGATATAATAAGATCAGAAAAGATGTAGAGGCGCTTTTGAAACGCGTGCCAAGATTCGGTTTCGGGGTGATAAGGGCAGCCAGGCGATTAGAAGAAGGACTGAAGAGCCTTTTGGTGCCGGGTATGTTTTTTGAAGAATTAGGATTTAGGTATTTTGGCCCCATTGATGGCAATGATGTGCGCGCGGTAGTCAGCACATTGAAGAATATAATCAATATGAATGAGCCAGTACTCTTGCATGTATTGACAAAAAAAGGCAAAGGTTATTCGTATGCGGAAGACGTGCCTGAAAAATTTCACGGCGTGGGAGCATTTGACGTGGCTACTGGCGCGAAAAAGCCAGCCAAAGAGAATTTTACCAATACATTTGGCGAAGCAATGATAGATGCCGCAAAAGCAAATAATAAGATCATTGCTATAACTGCCGCGATGCCAGAAGGTACAGGCCTGGATAGATTTGCAAGTATCTTCCCTGATAGATTTTTTGATGTTGGTATGGCAGAGCAGCATGCAGTGGGTTTTGCGGCAGGCCTGGCAAGCGCAGGACTAAAGCCAGTCGTAGCGGTGTATTCTACTTTTTTGCAGCGTTCTTACGACCAGATAATACACGACGTGTGCCTGCAGAATCTCAATGTGATATTTATGCTGGACCGGTCAGGTATTGTGGGTGAAGACGGGCCCACGCATCACGGCGTGTTTGATATCTCGTATTTAAGGAATATGCCAAATATGGTAGTGATGGCGCCTAAGGATGAAGAAGAATTAAAAGAGATGCTTAAGTTTGCTATTTCCTATAATGATGGACCCATTGCTATCAGGTATCCCAGGGGAGGGAGCTATCGTGCCGAAAAAGCCGAGGTCCAGCCTCGGCTTTTTGAAAAGCCGAGGCTGGACCTCGGCTTTGGTAAAGGAGAGATATTGAGGGAAGGCAAGGATGTTACGTTGTTATGTGTTGGCTATATGTCTCGTGTTGCCTTGCACGCGGCAGAATTATTATCATCTCAAGGTGTGGATTGCGAAGTTATAAATGCCAGATTTATCAAGCCATTAGACCTGGAATTAATATTAAACTCTATTTCAAAGACAGGGAGACTCTTTACAATCGAAGAAGGTATAGCGAGCGGGGGTTTTGGCTCTTTTGTTTCAGAATCTCTTATTGATAAGGCGCGGAAAAAGGTTATAATGGAGACAATAGGGCTTCCAGATAGATTTATTGAACATGGGGATAGAGACATTTTATTGGATAAATATGGACTTTCCGCAGAGCGTATCAAGGAAAAGGTATTATTGTGCCTAAAGTAGAGATAGGTAGAGAAAAATGTAAAGGCTGCAGGCTTTGCGTGGTATTTTGTCCCAAGGCCTGCATTGAATCAGACGACTCTATTAATAAAAGAGGGGCTAATCCGGTTTTGTTTATAGATAAAGATAAGAAATGCACAGGATGTGGTTTTTGCGCGATTGTATGCCCGGACCTGTGCATAACAGTGTATAAATGATTCCTTCTTCCTCTGTAGGCCGGGTTTAAACCCGGCCTACAGAGGAAGAAGGTTAGGTGAGACAATGGCTAAAAAAGTATTGATGTGTGGTAATGAGGTTTTGGCAGAGGCTGCGATAATGGCAGGATGCAGGTTTTACGCCGGCTACCCTATTACTCCGCAAAATGAACTTCCAGCTTACATGTCGAGGCGCATGCCAGAATCAGGAGGCGTGTTTATGCAGTCAGAGAGTGAAATTTCCGCCATCAATATGGTCTTTGGCGCGTCACTTATAGGCGCGAGGGCAATGACATCTTCTTCAAGCCCAGGCATCAGCCTTAAGCAGGAAGGCATATCGTATCTTGCTGGCTGTGAACTTCCTGCAGTAATAGTAAATGTAATGAGAGGCGGACCTGGCCTTGGGAATATAGCGCCGAGTCAAAGTGATTATTTTCAGGCTACAAGGGGCGGAGGCCATGGCGATTATCGTCAGATAGTGCTGGCGCCAGCCTCGTTGCAGGAGATAGTGGATTTGACTGTGCTTTCGTTTGATCTAGCAGATCAATACAGGATGCCTGTTATGATTTTAAGCGATGGTATTTTGGGGCAGATGATGGAGCCGGTGATATTAGAGACAAGAGACAAGGGACAAGGGACCCCGAACCAGTCGCTTCGCTCCAGTACGGGGCAGGCAAAAAAGGATTGGGTCTTGGATGGATGTAAAGGCAGGAAGCCGCGGGTGATAAAGTCGCTTTTGTTGGGTGATGGCGAATTAGAAAGATTTAATGAGAAACTGCAGAAAAGATATGAAGAGATTAAAGAAAAAGAGGTGCGTTGCGAGATCTTGCACGGAGATGATAGTGAGATCATGATAGTCAGTTATGGCACGACCAGCAGGATCTGCAGGAGCGTTGTTGAAAAACTTCGCAGTGACGGAAAAAAAATAGGCATGGTCAGGCCCTTGACCCTGTGGCCTTTCCCAGAGAAACAATTGAAAGAGTTAGCCGAAAAGATTGAAAAATTTTTAGTAGTAGAGATGAACTGCGGACAAATGGTGGAAGACGTCAAGCTTGGCATAGACTGTAAGCGCTCAGTTTATTTTTATGGACGTTCAGGCGGCGGGGTCCCTACAGAGGAAGACATAATCAGTTATATTTATGAAAAAAATATTCTGTAAGCCAAACAGCATGAGAGATATATCTACCCATTATTGCGCTGGATGCGGTCATGGTATAGTGCATCGTCTTGTCTGCGAGGCAATAGATGATCTTGGTATAAGGGAAAAAGTCATAGGCATTGCGCCTGTTGGCTGCGCAGTTATAGCATATGACTACTGGGATTTTGATGTGACAGAGGCAGCGCACGGCAGGGTGCCAGCAGTTGCTACAGGTATAAAAAGGATGAGTCCTGAGAATATAGTGTTTGGATATCAGGGAGACGGGGACCTCGCGGCAATAGGCACAGCAGAGATCGTGCACGCGGCAAACAGGGGAGAGAACATAACCATTATCTTTGTCAATAACGCGGTTTACGGGATGACAGGCGGCCAGATGGCGCCGACCACGATGCTTGGACAAAAAACAGCTACTTCACCTTTTGGCAGGGATCAGAAACGAGATGGTTTTCCACTCAAGGTATGCGAACTCATATCTACACTGCCAGGTGTTTCATATGCAGAGAGGGTGTCCACGCATTCTCCTCAAAATATTTTAAAGGCAAAAAGAGCGATAAAAAAGGCGTTTCAAAGTCAGCTTGATGGTCAGGGCCTTTCTATTGTTGAAGTGCTTTCAGCATGCCCTACTTATCTAGGACTTTCATCTGAAGAGGCTGTCAAGTGGATGGGCGAGACCATGATAAAAGAATATCCTTTGGGAGTATTTAAGTGAGAGAAGAAATCGTCTTTGCGGGATTTGGAGGCCAGGGCATAATGCTGATGGGGAAGGCCCTTTCTTGTGCCGCGATGAAAGAAGGAAAGTTTGTTACATGGATGCCTTCTTATGGCGCGGAGGTAAGAGGCGGAACTGCGCATTCCATGGTGGTTATTTCAGATAAAGAGATCGCTTCTCCTATTGTACGGGAGCCAAGCATTTGCATAGTCATGAACAAGCCTTCGCTTTTGAAATTTGAGGCCAAGGTCAAAGAAAAAGGGATTTTACTCATAAATAAATCTTTGGCAGAAGATGGATCAAAGAGAAACGATATAGAGGTATTAGATATCCCTGCCACAGATATGGCTTCTAAATTAGGGAGCCAGCGCATTGCAAACATGATCATGCTTGGCGCGCTTCTATCAAAGAAGGGCATATTGCCGGTGCAGGCATTGATAGATTCTTTAAAAGATGTTATTCCGAAATCTCGTCACAGCATGATACCTTTAAATGAAAAGGCAATAAGAGAGGGTTACGAATATGGTTCGCGTTAGGTTTGCGCCAAGCCCCACAGGGAATTTGCATGTAGGAAGCGCCAGGACAGCGCTTTTTAACTGGCTATACGCAAGGGCGCAGTCAGGGAAATTTATTCTCAGGATAGAAGATACAGATAAGAAGCGCTCAAGCGAGGCGTACCTAAAAGAGATCATTTCCAGCCTCGAGTGGCTGGGCATGAACTGGGATGAAGGCCCATATTTTCAGAGCAAACGCCAGGATATATATCTTTCGCACGCTGAGAAATTGGTCAAAGAAGGAGCCGCGTATAAAGACGGCGAGGCGATCATATTTAAGGTGCCTGCTGAAAAGATAAAGATGTACGATATTGTCCATGGCGAGATAGAAATAGACAATGCCCTTATCGGCGAACTTGTTTTGATAAAATCAGACAGGACACCTGCCTATAATTTTGCGTGTGTAATCGATGACATGGATATGAAGATCACGCATATAATAAGAGGGGATGACCATATTTCCAACACGAACAAGCAGATCGCCGTGTACAACGCGCTCAAGGTAAAACCTCCGAAATTTGCGCATATTCCATTGATACTCGCGTCAGATAAGTCTCGGCTTTCCAAGAGATTCGGCGCAGTGGCGATCTCTGAATATAGAGAAAAAGGATATCTTCCAGACGCAATGGTTAATTATCTTGCGCTATTAGGGTGGGCTCCTGGAGATAACAGGGAATTCATGGAAACGCCAGAGATAATAAAAAAGTTTGGCCTTAAACGCGTCAATAAGCGCGGGGCTGAGTTTGATGAGGATAAACTACGCTGGCTTAATGGCGAGCACATAAGGAAAATGGATGTAAATAGATTTATAGAGGTGGTTACACCTTTTGTTAAAGGCGAATATGACGCGGCATGGTTTAAAAAGCTTGCCCAGCTTTACCACCCTCGGGTGAAGACCCTTGTTGAATTTAAAGAAGAACTCGATATCTTTGTATCTGACGAGGTGAATTATAGAGAAGAGGCAAAGGAAAAGTTTTTGAAAAAAGAGGGAGTTTTAGATATACTAAAGTTAGCTAGAGAACGCCTGGAAAGAATAGAAGATTTCAGCCCTGAAAAAATAGAGGCTGAGATGAGGGCCCTCATGAAGGATTTGAATATCAAGGGCGGGGATTTAATACATCCTTTAAGAGTCGCAGTTACAGGCAAGAGTGTTTCAGCAGGCATCTTTGAGGTCCTGGCGATTTTAGGTAAAGAGAAAACCATAAGAAGACTAGAGAAAGTTATCCACACAGTAGGGCAGGTTTAAACCTGCCCTACAATAGGTATATTATGCAAGAGAAGAGAAGGTTTGTAAGGATCCAGTGGCCAGTTATCGTGCTTTACACTACGCTTGAGGAGCCCTTTACCGAGGATCAGATTGTTGGCAAAGATATAAGTGAAGGTGGGGTCTCTTTTGTTGTCTATGAGAGACTTGCTAAAGGCACAAAACTCAACATGCAGATCCAGACTCCTTTTGATTCATTGCCTATATTCGCAAATGGCAAGGTAGCATGGATTAGAAATACAGGCCAGGAACACGAGAAGACATTTGAGGTAGGTGTGGAGTTTACCAGGGTCGACCCAAAAGACCAAAACCGCCTTAAGATATATATAGCGAATGAGATAAGGGAAAGAAAGCAATAGTAAGATTTGGTCCCTCGACGCACCAAATAATGCTTCGCATTATTTGGTTTGCTCGGGATCAAATTTGCTTCGCAAAATTGGAGGATCATCTAATGGTAGGATGCGAGTCTCTGGAACTCGTCGTGATGGTTCGAATCCATCTCCTCCAGCCACATAAATCTCTCTAATTCCAGAGGGAGAGATAACGCAAGCCCTGATAAGTAATTTTCGTCAGGGCTTTTTTATCTTCGCATGTTCCAAAGGGTTAGGGAAATTATTCCGCCATGTCATTGCGAGGCCTGCAGAGCAGGCCGAAGCAATCTCGATTTTATACAAAAATACCCAAAAAAATCTCATCGAACCATCTCTTTATCTCCATATTGCGGTTTAGTAAAGGAGCTGTAGTAAATGGCTATTAAGGGATATTTTTATGACAGTTTGTGATATAATTAATTAGCATAAAAACAATCTGCACCAACAGCTGTA
>JAVCCW010000009.1 GCA_030765235.1 Candidatus Gorgyraea atricola
CCAGTTACGATGGTACCTGGTGCATGCGCATTTGTATCAGCCCTTGTCTTATCAGGCATGCCAACAGATAGCTTTGTGTTCCAGGGATTCCTGTCTTTTAAAGGCGCAAAGAGGCGCAAGCAATTAGAGGGCTTGAAAAGGGAAAAAAGGACTATTATCCTCTACGAATCACCTCATAGACTCTTAAAGACTTTGGGTGATATATATGATATAATGAAAGAACGCGAGATTTCTATTGTCCGGGAGTTGACAAAGGTATTTGAAGAGACTCTTCGTTTAAATGTATCTGCAGCAATAAGACACTTTAGTGAAAAGCCTCCCAGGGGTGAGTTTGTTCTAATAATAAAAGGAGAGACCTCCAAGTAATTATTAGGAGGTGGTATTAAGATGAAAAAGGGCAATTCAAAAGGTATATTTTTTCTAATATTACTATTAGTTTTTATAAACATTGACATATCTTATGCCTATGATAGTCTCAGGCCAGGACTGGATTTTTCTGCCAAAGAAAAAAACACCTCTACCAAAAGATTTGGAAAAGTAGACATCCCTGGAAAGATCCCAAAAAAGTTCTATGTTAACGGGGAATTAAACCCATACAGGATGTTTGAAGAAGATTTTCTCCGAGGCAATATTACTATAGACGAAAACACCTTAGTGCTGTTTACAGGAGGCGGAGACGTGGCATTAAATACACAGCTTGCCTGGTTAGCAAGGCTGGCGATTGGACTTGGCTGGAAGGTAGTAGCCGTAAGAAATGGCTATGAGGGCATGCTGGCTGATAACTGGCAGGAAAGACTTATTGAATTGACGCCTGAGATTATAGATGCTATGGAAGGCCTGGCCAGTACAGTGCTTGGCTCGTGCAGACGAAAATTAAAAGAGGAAGATAAAAAACTTATAATAGAAAGATTCGGTAAGGCAAAAGGCATTGCAGGCATAGGAGGCAATGACCATCTTAAAGGCATAGGAGAGATAGCTGAGTTTAGTGAGGGCGACGTAAAGATAAACGGTATAGGAAAGAGTATTGACAATGATTTTTGGACAGGCATGTGCGGTTACATGAATGCGGTTATATTGGGCCGAAGAATGGCATGGTGGCTGGCTAATGTGCCTGATGGTGAAGTTGTGGTAGTAGAGGTCATGGGCAGGAAGTCGGGTTCTCTTGCACTTGATGTTGCAAAAGGTTGCCCTGTTCCTTATGCAGTATTGATACCTGAAATTGAAGTAAACATGGACCAGGTCCTGGATGTTGTAAAAAACAAGGGCGTAAAAGTCTTGTTTGTCTCAGAAGGTGTTACTTTTTCTAAACAGGATAAAGGCTTTCGGAGCATTTTTATGAAAGACATACATGCGTTGTACAGATATATGGTAGCTGCGGATCCAAAACGTCGGAAGCTGGATAGCCACGGAAATCCTCTATTAAGAGGAACCTCTTTGTATGTACAGTCGGCACTAGAGTTATCTGGTTTAAAAGCTCACCTTACATCTATTACGTACCCTACAAGAGGAACGCCGTTCCAGGGAGATAAGATTGCTGGTAGAACAGTCTGTTCTGATAATGTAGTCAGCAAGCCGGTTGCAGGGAAACTTATTGAATGTATAAATAAGGGTGAGACAGGGCTTGTCATTACATGGCCCATAGATTACGCATTAGAAGATGGGAGGGTCCTAGTTGAGGCAAAACCTGCTGCAGAAGTCTACAGCTTAAGGAATGTAGAGCAGACCTATAAGAAGCTCTATGGAAAACATTGGAAGAGAAAACTTGCGGAAGAAAATGTATTAGGCACTGAAGATCCGGATTTTTCTCCAAACAAAGAGTTTATTATAAAAGAAGCTACTATGACAAAAGAACAGGCAGCACGCGAAGCTTTCTACTACACCCTTATCTCTGCGCGGACCATGTCCAAGCCTGGCACTCCTCTTGTCTCGTGCGTAGAAATGGGCTTGCCTGATGAGACAATAATCAAAGCCTGCGGCAGGATACAACCTGGTGTAAAAACATTTGAGAGACCTCTGAGGATGATAATAGAAACAACAAGGAAATCTGTCATAGTCCTGACAGCTAAAAAGTATGTCAGTTTCGAAGTTATAGCCAATGAGATTAAAAAAGCAGTTAAAGCAAACGGCTATGCAGGCATAGCGCTCTCAAAAGATTTCAGGATAGACATAGGAGATCCGTTGTTTTTAGAGGTTTTAAAGAATGACCCTGTGTTGAATGCAAAGTTCCGCAAGTTTTTAAAAGCTAACCCCGATGTGAATCAAAAGTTTCTTAAAGATAGAAATATAGCAAGAGGGGTTATCCTTGTGAGTTTTGACCACGATGTGTCTAAGTTTATAAGAGGTCTGTGCAATCTTATAGAGATAGGCGCTAAGCGCACAAACCTTGACTATGCGTTTGAAAATCTTCAAAAAGGGTATGTAGATACAAACATTCTAGAGAAAGATGAACTTCTGGCACAATACGGGGTTTTGGGTAGCAATATAGGGATAGGACATAGAAATATAATAACAAGACGCGATCCCTCTCTTCATAGTCTGTAACCTGTTTTAAGGGTGTTTTTTCTTTCTCCTTGACAAATCGACTCAAGTCGTTTAGAATGAGGGTATTATGAAAGAAATCACTTTGTTTGGTATGGGGATACCTGCTTTTATATATGCGCCTGTGGTGTATTTTGTTTGGGTGAGTCTGCTGTTATGGGTGAAAAAGGTTGTTTTTGGCCGGATCGAGAAGATCGCCAGCAAAACCAACTCCAAGCTGTATGACATTCTCTTGACAGCCATGAACCTTCCTATGGTCTTGCTGATATTTGTAAGTGGTATATATGTCATAGAAAAGATCTCTCCTATAACTGCAAATAATGAGATCACTCAATATGTATTAGTGGCGTTTAAGGCCACTACAGTAGCTGCCATAATCC